>JBIKXN010000227.1:0-6128 GCA_044355765.1 Alphaproteobacteria bacterium | reverse complement strand
TGCAGCGCGCGGTGGCGATCGTGCAGCCCGACCTCTGCCATTGCGGCGGCATCTGGGAGGGGCGGAAGATCGCCGCGATGGCGGAGACCGCGATGATGGGCGTGGCGCCGCATAACCCGCTGGGGCCGATCGCCGGCGTCTCGGCGCTGCATTTCGACGTCGCGACGCCGAACTTCGTGATCCAGGAGGAGATGGTCGGCGCCGTGCCCTGGTATGGCGAGATCGTCCAGGGCCCGATCCGCATGGTCGACGGCTGCTGGCAGCTGCCGCAGGCGCCGGGCCTCGGCATCGAGGTCGACGAGCGCGTCGCCGCGAAGCATCCCTTCAAGCAGGAGCCGTTCACATCGCGCGACGCCGTGTTGCCGGACGGCACCGTCGTCGACTGGTGAGCGACGCGATGCCAGCGCTGGCCCGCCGCGCCTGGGTCCCTGCGCCTAGCGAGGATCTCGTCCAGTCGATCGCCGCGGAGACCGCTGCGGGCGATCCGGCCGGGATATCGGCCGAGATCGACCTGCTGATCGCCGCCAACCGGCGCATCCACGAGCGCGACTGCATCAATCTCAACCCGGCGACAAACACCATGAACCCGCGTGCCGAGGCGGCGCTCGGCGCCGGCCTCGGCCAGCGCCCTTCGCTCGGCTATCCCGGCGACAAATACGAGATGGGGCTGGAGGCGATCGAGCGTATCGAGGTGATCTGCGCCGAGCTCGCCGCGGAAGTCTTCGCCGCGCGGCACGCCGAGATCCGCGTCGGCTCGGGCGCGCTCGCCAATCTCTACGTCTTCATGGCGACGCTGAAGCCGGGCGACCGCATGATCGCGCCGCCGCCATCGGTCGGCGGCCATGTCACGCATCACCAGGCGGGCGCCGCCGGCCTCTACGGCGTCGAGATCCACCACGCGCCGGTCGATGCCGAGGGCTACACGGTCGATGCCGCGGCTCTGCGCGCGCAGGCGCTGCACCTGCGCCCGAGGCTGATCACGATCGGCGGCAGCCTCAACCTCTTCGCGCATCCCGTGCGCGAATTGCGCGCCATTGCCGACGAGGTCGGCGCGACGCTGCTCTTCGACGCCGCGCATCTCTCCGGCATGATCGCCGGCGGCGCCTGGCCGCAGCCGCTCGACGAGGGCGCGCATGCCATGACGATGAGCACCTACAAGAGCCTCGGCGGGCCGCCCGCTGGGCTGATCGTGACGCGCGACGATGCGCTGGCCGAGAAGCTCGACGCCATCGCCTATCCCGGCCTGACCGCGAATTTCGACGCCGGCAAGACCGCGTCGCTCGCGATCACGCTGCTCGACTGGAAGCGCCATGGCAGGGCCTATGGCGCGGCGATGGCCGCGACGGCGGCGGCGCTGGCGCGCGAGCTCGCCGCGCGTGGCCTGCCGGTCTTCGCCGCGGCGCGCGGAGGCACGCGCTCGCACCAGCTCGCGATCGAGGCGGCGCGCTTCGGCGGTGGCCAGGCGGCGTCGAAGCGGCTGCGGCGCGCCAACATCCTCGCCTGCGGCATCGGCCTGCCGCTCGCCCCGGTCGAGGGCGACGTCAACGGGCTGCGCCTCGGCACGCCGGAGATCGCGCGCTGGGGCATGGGCGAGGCGGACATGCCCGAGCTCGCGCAGCTCATCGCCCGCGCACTCGCCGGCAACGAGGAACCGGAGACCGTCGCCACCGATGTGACCGCGTTCCGGGCGCGGTTCGATCGGCTGCGTTTCGTCGACTGACACGCCTGGCGTCCAGCACGAAGCGGATTGACTCCTGCCGCCGGGCTTGGCTACAGCATCGCCACGTGGCGATTTGGGCCGGCCGGCTTGCGGGCCACGTTAAAGAAACCGCTAAAAGGTCGGAGGTGGTCCCGACGGAACGCCCCTGGCCACAGGCCGGAGGTTCGCGCGCGAGGGGACCGATGGACGACATCGCAGACAAGAACGAACGCAGTTGGGGCAGTCGCACGCGTGCCGTGCGCGGGGGCGTCGACCGCTCGGACCATCACGAGACCGCGGAGGCGATGTACCTGACCTCCGGGTTCGTCTATGGCAGCGCGGCCGAGGCGGAGGAGGCCTTCGCATCCAAGAAGAGCTCCCGTTTCGTCTACTCGCGCTTCGGCAACCCGACGGTCGCGATGTTCGAAGAGCGGCTGCGTCTGCTCGAGGGCGCAGGCGCGTGCCGCGCGGTAGCAAGCGGCATGGCAGCGGTCTCGGCGAGCCTGCTCTGCCAGATGCGCGCCGGCGACCGCGTGGTCGCCAGCCGCGCTCTGTTCGGGTCCTGCCAATACGTGATCGGCGAGTTGCTGCCGCGCTTCGGCGTCGAGAGCGTGTTCGTCGACGGCACCGATCCGGAGCAATGGCGCGCGGCGCTCTCGAAGCCCGCGAAGGCCGTGTTCCTCGAGTCGCCCTCCAACCCGATGCTGGAGGTGATCGATCTGGCGATGGTGGCGGAACTCGCCCATCGCGCGGGTGCCAAGGTGATCGTCGACAACGTCTTCGCCACGCCGCTGCTGCAGAAGCCGCTGGATCTCGGCGCCGACATCGTCGTCTATTCCGCGACCAAGCATATCGACGGCCAAGGGCGCTGCCTGGGTGGCGCCGTGCTCGGCACGGCCGAATGGGTCGAGGGCGAGCTGGTGCCGTTCCTGCGCCATACCGGCCCCGCGCTGTCGCCGTTCAACGCCTGGGCGCTTGCCAAGGGGCTGGAGACGCTGGCGCTGCGCGTCGATGCCTCCTGCGCCACCGCGCTTGCGCTGGCGCAGCGGCTCGAGCATCACCCGAAGCTCTCGGCTCTGCGCTATCCCTTCCTGGCTTCGCATCCGCAGCACGCGCTCGCGCGTCGGCAGATGACGGCCGGCGGGACGATCGTGACGCTGGGTTTCCGGGGCGGCAAGGCGGCGGCTTTCCGCTTCCTCGACGCGCTCGGGATCGTCGACATCTCGAACAATCTCGGCGACGCGAAGAGCCTCGCCTGCCATCCCGCGACCACCACGCATCAGCGCCTGACGCCCGAGCAGCGCGCGCATCTCGGCATCGACGACGGCACCGTGCGGCTTTCGGTCGGGCTGGAGGATGCGGGGGACCTGGAGGCGGATCTGCGCCGGGCGCTCGACGCGGCATGACCGGAGTGCCTGGACAAGCCGGGCCGATCTCCTAGAATCGGTCCGTATCACCGAAAGGCCTCCGCGCATGTACAGCGCCACGACCCACGGCATCACGGTGACGGTGCGGCCCGTCTTCCTCGACGAACAGTCGGCCCCGGCCGAGAACCGCTTCGTCTGGGCCTATTTCGTGCGGATCGAGAACGGCAGCCCCCGCACGGTGCAGTTGCGCGCGCGCTACTGGCACATCACCGACGGCCGCGGCAAGGTCCAGGAGGTGCGCGGTCCCGGCGTGGTGGGCGAACAGCCGGTGCTGCGCCCCGGCGAGAGCTACGAATACAATTCGGGCACGCCGCTCTCGACCCCGTCCGGCATCATGCGGGGCGCGTACCGGATGACCACCGCCGAGGGCGAGAGCTTCGACGTGGAGGTCCCCGCCTTCTCTCTCGACTCGCCCCATCAACCCATCCGCCTCAACTGACGCCGGCCTCCGCGCCCGCGCGAAAGGACGAACCGCCGTGACCAAGCCGACCCCGAAGAGGCCGGGCGAGCGCCCGACACGCGAGCAGGCGCAGGAGGCCGTGCGCACGCTGCTGCGCTGGGCGGGCGACGATCCCGCGCGCGAGGGTCTGCTCGGCACGCCCGATCGCGTCGTCCGCGCCTACGAGGAATGGTTCGCAGGATATTTCGAGGACCCCGTCGAAATCCTGCAGCGAACCTTCGAGGAGACCGACGGCTACGACGAGATGGTCGTGCTGCGCGACATCCGCTTCGAATCCTACTGCGAGCACCATGTCGCGCCGATCATCGGCATCGCCCATGTCGGCTATCTGCCGGACCGTCGGGTCGTCGGCATCTCGAAGCTGGCGCGGATCGTCGAGATCTACGCCAAGCGGCTGCAGATCCAGGAGAAGATGACTGCGCAGATCGCCAACGCGATCGCCGGCGTGCTGATGCCGCGCGGGGTCGCCGTGGTCATCGAGGCGACGCATCAATGCATGACGACGCGCGGCATCCACAAGCCCGGCGTCAGCATGATCACGAGCCAGATGCTGGGCGACTTCCGCGAGAATCCGGCCACGCGGCGGGAGTTCCTGGCCATGATCGGCAGCCCGGCGGGCGGGCGGCCAGCCGCCTGACGCCCGCGGGCAAGCCGGCGCGGCACCGACGTCCATGCTCGATTTCCGGCCCATCGCCCTGGTGATCGGCGCGTTGCTGGCGATGCTCGCCGGCCTGATGCTGGTACCCGCCGCGCTCGACCTGCTCGTCGACGGGTCCGACTGGCGGGTCTTCGCGCTGTCGGCGGCGCTGACCGCCTTCGTGGGCATCGGCCTGATCCTGGCCGCGCGTGGGCCGCGCATGAGCTTCAACCAGCGCCAGGCCTTCGTGCTGACCACCCTGTCCTGGATCGCGGTCGCCGCCTTCGGTGCCCTGCCCTTCCACGTCGCGCCTCTGGGGCTCGGCTACGCGGGCGCCTATTTCGAGGCCATGTCGGGCCTCACCACCACCGGCTCGACCGTGATCGTCGGGCTCGATCGTGCCGATCCCGGTATCCTGCTCTGGCGCTCGATCCTGCATTTCGTCGGCGGTATCGGGATCATCGTGCTCGCCGTCGCCGTCCTGCCGCTGCTGCGCGTCGGCGGCATGCAACTCTTCCGCCTCGAATCCTCGGACAAGTCCGAAAAGGTCCTGCCGCGCGCCACCCAGATCGCGGCCGGCATCGCCATCGTCTACGCGCTGCTCACGCTGCTCTGCGCAGCGGTGTTCTGGGTCGGCGGGATGTCGGGATTCGACGCGATCAACCATGCCATGGCAACGCTGGCGACGGGTGGTTTCTCGACCTACGACGCCTCGTTCGGCCAATTCGATTCCGCGTTCCTCGAGGCCGCGTGCACGATCTTCATGCTCTGCGGCGGCCTGACGCTGACCCTGTTCCTGCGCGTATACCAGGGCGACCATGGCGCGTTCTGGCGCGACAGCCAGCTGCGTACCTATCTCGGCGTCTTCGCCTGCTTCAGCCTCGCCATCGCCCTCTGGCTGGTCTTCGCCGAAGGCCGGACTATCGGCTTCGCGCTCCGGCACGCCACTTTCACCGTCGCCTCGGTGCTGACCACCACCGGCTTCGCGTCGACGGACTGGGCCCTGTGGGGACCGTTTCCGCTGGTGCTGATCTTCCTTCTCACCTTCGTCGGCGGTTGTTCGGGCTCGACATCCGGCGGCATCAAGATCTTCCGCTTCCAGGTGCTGTTCCAGATCGGCCGATCGCAGATGCGTCAGGCGCTGCTGCCTTCGGGCGTGTTTCCGGCGCGCTACAACCGCAAGCCCATCACGGAAGCGATCGCGCAATCGGTGCTCGCCTTCGTCGCGCTCTACGCCTTCAGCTGGGCGCTCGTGGCAGCGGCCCTTGCGCTGTGCGGCCTCGACCTCGTGACCGCGCTGACGGGCGCGGCTACGGCGCTCGGCAATGTCGGTCCTGGGCTTGGCGAGATAATCGGCCCGGCGGGCAATTTCGCGCCCCTGCCGGACAGTGCGAAATGGATCCTGTCGCTCGCGATGCTGCTGGGGCGCCTCGAGCTGGTCGCCGTGCTCGTGCTGCTCAGCCGGGCCCTCTGGCGCGCGTGAGCGCGCGCGACGCTGCCGCATGCTCCGCTGCGGCGGAGCCGCCGCAGACATGGATCGCGCGCCCCGCGCTCAGCTCCTACACCACGTGCGGGGACACGACCTCAACCGCCGCTACGGTCCGACGCCGCAGGTCGTTCGACAAAGCTGCGGCCAGCCATGCTGGCTTCACCGGTCCGGGCGCCCGCTCTGTCCATGTTTCGCGCCGCCAGGGGGTCCCTCCCCGATTCCGGGCGGCCGGAAACTGCGTTAGACGATGTAGGGCGAGAAATGGGCGCGGATCTGACGCTCGATCTCGACGTCGAAATCCTCCATCGCCTGGCGCAGCAGCGCGTGCCACACCGACTCGCGTTCGGCGATCGGGATGCCTTCCGCGACGGTACGAAAGCGCGTGACGCGCGCCTCGCCGCTGGCCACCACCAGGC
>JBIKXN010000226.1:0-6129 GCA_044355765.1 Alphaproteobacteria bacterium | reverse complement strand
ACGGCGGCGGCGCGCCGCCGATGCCGCGCGCGACGTGATCCGGCGCGCGTCGCCCGCGCTCAGCCGGTGCCGGCGAGCGGGCGCAGCCCGCACCAGCGCGCGATGAACAGCGCGTAGACCTCGGCGACCCGGCCCAGGCTTTCCAGCGACACGCATTCGTCGAGCCCGTGGATGTCGCGCGCCACCGGCCCGTAGCATGTCGCCGGGATTCCGCCATGCAGCCAGAAATGGCGCACGTCGGTGGTGGCCGTGATGTTGCGGAAGCCTGCCGGCGCGCCGCGCAGCTCGGCGTGTACCTCGGCCAGCATCGCCAGCGGCGGCGCGTCGGCCGGCACCTCGCAGGGCTCGGCGTGGAAGCCGTCGAATCCGATCTCGACGCGCGGCGGGCGCGGCAGTTCGGCGATCGCGGCGCGCACGGCCTGCGCCACCTCGTCCTTCGCGGCCTGCGGGTCGGTCCCGGGGAAGAAGCTGAAGCGCACGCCCATGCGGCATTCCACCGGCACGGAGGACGTCCACTCGCCGCCCTCGATGCGGCCGAGATTGAACTTGATCGCGCCGGGGTCGTCGGCGAAGGCGGGATGGCGGCGCTCCGGCGCGTTCCATCGGCCCTCGAGCGCCTTCAGCCGCGACCATACATGGATCGCGGCCTCGATCGCGTTGCTGCCCAGCTGTTTGTGTCCGGCATGGGCGGGCCGGCCGACGATGGCGATCTGCATCCAGGCGACGCCCAGCTGCGCCAGCTGGATTGTCTCCGCCGACGGTTCGGGATCGAGCACCGCGTCGACCGTCAGCCCGCGTCGTTTCATCCAGGCGACGGTGGCGAGGGCGCCGTTGCCGGTGCATTCCTCCTCGACCACGGTGTTGAAATGGAACGCGCCGCGCGGCGCGAAGCCAAGGTCGCGCAGCGCCACCAGACCCGCGAGCGCCGCGACCAGTCCGCCCTTCATGTCGCCGGCGCCGCGGCCGTATATCCATCCGTCGCGCGTCGCCGGGGCGAAGGGCGCGTCGCGCCACATCGCTTCGGGGCCGGTCGGGACGACATCGACATGGCCGGAGACCAGCAGCGAGCGCGCGGCGGGATCCGCGCCGGGCAGGCTCGCGAACAGGCTGGCGGCGCCGGTATGGCCCGGCACCGGTCGCGAATAGCCGGGATGCTGCGTCAGCGTCTCGGGCCGCGTCGGCACGACATGGGTGACGAAGCCCAGTTCCTCGAGCAGGCTGCGCATGCGCGCTTGCACCGCCTCCTCGCTGCCCGAGACGCTGGGGATGGCGACGATGTCGCGCAGCTGCGCCTCGATCCAGGGCATCCGCGCGGCCACCGCCGCGCGCAGCGCGGCGGTGTCGATGCTTTCCATGCGATCTGCGCTCCGCGCGGCGGTCAGGTCGCGGCGCGCTTCTGACCGGGCTCCTCGAAGAACTTGTTCTTCAGCTCGCGCTGGTTCTCGTAGATCGAGCCCTGGTTGGACGCGACCGGGAAGGGCAGGCGCACGGGGCACGCGGTCATGCGCGGGGTCAGCGTCTCCTCGCCAGCCACCAGCTGTCCGGTCCAGCTCTCCCAGCTGTCCGGCTTCTGGATCAGCGGCCAGGCGTCGGCGGAGCGGAACTGCATCAGGAAGAAGCGGCGCTGGCGGTTCGAAGTGTTCGGCGCCGAGCCATGGACCGCGCGCACGTGGTGGATCGTGATCGAGCCCGCCTTGCCCGTGCACTTGATCGCCTTCGAGAAGTCGATCCCGTCGCGGGTCGGGTCCATCGCGCCGCAGAAACGACCGTCGACATGGTGGTCGTAGACCGGTCCCTTGTGCGAGCCGGGGATCACCATCATCGGGCCGTTATGCTCGTCGATGTCGTCGATCATGACGCCGACTGCGGCGAGGTCGTCGTTTGTATGCGGGTAGAAGGCCCAGTCCTGGTGCCATTCCACCGGCGAGCCGAAGCCGGCCGATTTCAGGTTGAGCTTCGACAGGTCGAAGCGGATGTTCGGCCCCCACAGCGCCTGCAGGGACTTCACGACCCCGGGATGGCGCACGCAATGCGCATAGGCCGGGTGCCACTTGTCCGGGGTCTTGATGCGGCGCACGCGCGGCATCCCCGCCGAGTGGCCCGGCTCGAGGTCGTAGATGTCGTCGTGCTGCGAAACCGCGCGCGACTTCTCGACGAACTCGTCGGTGGCGCGGCGAAGCGCGTCGACCTCCGCGGCGGAAAGCACGTTCGGCACGACGATGACGCCGTCGCGGTTGTAGCGTTCGATGTCGGCCTTGCTGAGCATTGTCTGCGTCTCCTCCGGGAATGGCCCTCGTCCTTGCGGGGAGGACGAGGTTATCGATAACATCGCGGCAACGCTATCGATCCTCGCAAAGGACTGTCAAGTGGCGCCAGGCCAGGCCACGCCCCCCGGAACCGCCCGTCTCGCCGATGTCGCGCGCGCGGCCGGCGTCTCCGCGATGACGGTGTCGCGCGTGCTGCGCATGCCCGGGCGGGTCGCGCCGGAGACGCGCGCGCGGGTCGAGGAGGCGGTCCGCGCGCTCGGCTACGTGCCCAATCTCGTCGCGGGCGCGCTCAAGTCGCAGCGCAGCCGGATCGTCGTGGCGATCGTGCCGACGCTCACCAGCGCGATCTTCGCCGAGACCGTCGAGGGCATGACCGAAGTGCTGCGCGAACAGGGCTACCAGCTGCTGCTCGCCAATTCGGGCTACGCGCCGGAGACGGAGGAAAGCCTCGTCACGGCGTTCCTCGGCCGCCGCCCCGACGGCATGATCCTGACCGGAACGCAGCATACCCCCGGCGCGCGCGCCCAGCTGCGCGGCGCCGGCATCCCCGTCGTCGAGACCTGGGAACTGGCCAAAGACCCGATCGACATGAATGTCGGCTTCTCGAACCGGGCCGCCGGGCGCCGGCTGACCGAGGCGCTGCTGGCGCGGGGCCATCGTCGCATCGTCTTCGCCGGCGTCGACCCGGCCTTCGAGCTCCGATCCCGGCGACGCGCGCAGGGCTATCGCGAAGCGATGCGCGCCGCGGGTCTCGCACCGGCCTTCCACCGCCTGGACGACGCCGATCGCGGCCTGACGATGCGCAGCGGCGCGCGTGCCGCCGCGGCGCTGCTGGCCGCGCGGCCGCGCATCGACGCGGTCATGTTCTCGAACGATTTCCCCGCCTTCGGCGCGCTTTCCGAATGCGCGCGCCGCGGCATCGCCGTCCCCGGGGTTTTCGCCATCGCCGGCTTCGGCGATTTCGAGGTCGCGCGCGAGGCATATCCTGCGATCACCACCGTGCGGGTCCCGGGGCGCGAGATGGGACGGCGTGCCGCCGCGATGATCCTCGCGCGGCTCGCGGGCGGCGATCCCGAACCGCGCATCGATCTCGGCTTCGAGATCGTGCTGCGCGAAAGCGCCTGAGGCCGGCGCGACGGCGCTGGACGCGGGCCGCGCGGCGGGTCTCAATGCGGCCGCGGCGCAACGCGAGGGAGGATCGATTGAGCACCGGCATGCGGAAGGGCCTGACGGCCTATGGCGACCCCGAGTTCTCGCTGTTCCTGCGCAAGGCCTTCATCCGCGCGATGGGCTATTCGGACGAGGCGCTGGATCGGCCGATCGTCGGCATCGCGGACACCGGCTCCGATTTCAATCCCTGCCATGGCAACGCGCCCCAGCTGGTCGAGGCGATCAAGCGGGGCGTGCTTGGCGCCGGCGGTCTGCCCATGGTCTTCCCGACCATCTCGCTGCACGAATCCTTCGTCCATCCCACCAGCATGTATCTGCGCAATCTGATGGCGATGGAGACCGAGGAGATGCTGCGCGCGCAGCCGATGGACGCCGTGGTGGCGATCGGCGGTTGCGACAAGACCATTCCCGCGCAGCTGATGGCGATCGCCAGCGTCGACCTGCCGGCGATCGTCGTGCCGGTCGGTCCGATGCTGACCACGACGCATGACGGCGAGCGGCTTGGCGCGTGCACCGACTGCCGGCGGCTGTGGGCGCAGTACCGGGCCGGCACGATCGACGCGGGAGCGATCGCGGCGGTGACCGGCCGGCTGGCGCCGACCACCGGCACCTGCATGGTCATGGGCACAGCGAGCACCATGGCGGCGGCCTGCGAGACACTGGGCCTCACCCTGCCCGGCGGCGCGGCGATCCCGGCAGTGCATGGCGAGCGTTTCCGGCAGGCCGAGCTTTCGGGCATGCGCGCGGTGGCGCTGGCGCGCGAAGGCTTGCGCGCCTCGCGCTTCCTCACCCCTGCGGCGTTCCGCAACGCGTTGCGTGTCCTGCATTGCCTGGGCGGCTCGACCAACGCCGTGATCCATCTGACGGCGGTGGCGCGGCGCTGCGGCATCGCCATCGACCTCGACGAGTTCGACGCGCTGGGCGAGGAGACGCCGGTGCTCGTGAACCTGAAGCCTGCGGGCGAGCATTACATGGAGCATCTCCACGAGGCCGGAGGCGTGCCCGTGCTTCTGCGCGAGATCGCCGACCTGCTCGACACCTCCACGCCCAACGTGTCCGGCCAGACCCTCGCCGAGATCGTCGCCGACGCGATCGAGGCGAAGGGGCAGAGCGCGATCCGCCGACGCGCGCAGCCTGTCTATGCCAGGGGCGGGCTGCGCGTGCTGCGGGGCAATCTCGCGCCCGACGGCGCGCTGATCAAGGAATCGGCCGCGACGCCGGCGCTGCTGCGGCATACCGGCCGTGCGGTGGTGTTCGAATCGGTCGAGGACGTCGTGCGCCGCATCGACGATCCCGACCTCGATATCGGCGCCGACGACGTCATCGTGATGCGGAATGCCGGCCCCAAGGGCCATCCCGGCATGCCGGAGGCCGGCTATGTCCCGATCCCGAAGAAACTCGCGCGCCAGGGCGTCAAGGACATGGTGCGCATCTCCGATGCGCGCATGAGCGGCACAGCCTTCGGCACGATCGTCCTGCATGTCGCACCCGAGGCGCGGGTGGGCGGCCCGCTGGCGCTGGTCGAGACCGGCGATCGCATCGCGCTCGACGTGCCGGCACGGCGCCTGGAACTGCTCGTCGACGAAGCGACGCTGGCCGCGCGCCGTCAGCGCCTCGTCCCGTACGAAGTGCCGGCCGAGGCGCGCGGATACGAAAGGCTGCTGCTGGAGACGATCGAGCAGGCCGATCGCGGCTGCGACTTCGCCTTCATGGCGCCGCGCGTCGTACCCTGATCCGTCCAGCGCGGCCGCGGTCCGCGCGTCCCGATCAGACCCCTGCGGGCCAGGGCTGGATGCGTTCCAGCGTGCGCACCGTCTCGGCGCCGAAGCGAAGGTCGCAGGGATGGCCGCGCGCGGGATCGCGGATCGACGCGAGCAAAGCCTGCGCCGCGCGTGCGAGATTCGCGGCGCGGTCGATCTCGGGTTCGGGGACGCTCGCCTCGCCCGCTGGGCCGCGAAAGCGGAAGATGTTGCGGCTTTCGCCGGCCCGCGCGCGCAGCGTGATCCGCACGATGGCGCGTCCGCCGCGCGCGTGCGCGGTCCCGAAGCGCTCGAACCCGTCTTCGGCTTCGAGGCGTCGCGCCTCCAGCACCGGTCCCAGCATCGGCACGAGGACCGAGAGCGCATGCGGGCCGATGTCCCAGATGCCGGCGCCCTCTGCGCGGCGCCAGACCGATCCAAGATAGGGGCTGCCCTCGGCGAAGGTCGGGGCACGGATCTCGGCCTCCGCGCTGTGCCAGTCTCCGGGGGCGTGTCTGGCGAGGAATTCCGCGACCTCCGGCACGAAGCGGCGAGCGAAGAAGACGATGCCCGCCAGCCCATTGCGCTCCGCTGCTTCGGCCAGTGCGTCGGCCGCGCGCGCGCTCGTGGCCACAGGCTTTTCGAGCAGCACATGCTTGCCTGCCGCGAGCGCCCGCGGCGCAAGCGCCTCCTGGACCGGTGGCGGTACGGCGAAGGCGACGGCATCGACCGCGTCCAGCATGTCGTCGAAGGCGGCGAAGGCCCGCACGCCGCGCGCCCGCGCGAGCGCTTCCGTCCGTCCTGGGTCGCGGCCCCAGACGCCCACGAGCCGCGCGCCCGGTGTGCGTTGCAGCCCGATGCTGTGGACCGTGGTCGCCCAATGCGCGGTGCCGACCACGCCGAATCTTGTTTCCATGACGTCGTCCCCGAACCCGCGCAGCGCCGGACCGGCG
>JBIKXN010000224.1:0-6131 GCA_044355765.1 Alphaproteobacteria bacterium | reverse complement strand
GTAAGCCGTCGGCGGAGGGGGCGGCTTGGTTGCGTGTGCGGCTGCGCTCGTCGGCACCGCCCCCCTCCCAACCTCCCCCAAGCGCCTCGCGCGTCGGGAAGGGGAAGGTCTGCGCCGCAAGGGGATTCCTCTCCGATACCGTGCGGCCGGAACCTGCTCTAACCGTCGCGCGTCTGGCGTTCGGCGGCCTCGCGCTTGCGCCGCTCGCGGCGCAGATCGAGCAGTTGATGGATGCCGAAGCCCAGCGCCAGCGCGAACACCAGCGCGAGTTCGATCAGACCGACCACATGGCCGCCGCCCACTTCCATCGCTCAGCGCCCGCTTCCGAACTGCTCGCGCTCCGCCAGGCGCTCGAACAGCACGATCATCCGCTCGACGCGAGCATTGATCTGCCACCATGCGGGCGGCGCGAGCGCCAGCGCGCGACGCGAGGACGCCGCGGTTTCGGCGAGCCTCGCGATCGCCGGCAACGGCGCGACGGCGGCCGCGGCGGAGCGCCGCGGAGGAACCAGGGTCGCCCCCGCGAGCACCGCCGCTTTGCGCGATGACGCCACGACGGCGCGTCCCGATACGGAGTCGAAGCCACGCCTTTCGACCTCGCGCCCGATTTCGGCATAGAGAAGAGCGGCGGCCCGGATCGCCGGCCGACAGCCGACGGGCAGCGCGGCGATGCCCGACATTCCGCGCAGATAAAGCGCGGCCGCGGAATCCAGGACGTCCCGGACGACCTGCGCGAGCCGCGCGTCGAACCGCGGATCGGCGAGGAAAGCGTCCGGATCGAGCCCCGCAGCGCGCATCCGGTCGAGCGGCAGATACACGCGGCCGAGCCGCGCGTCCTCGCCGACGTCGCGCGCGACGTTGGTGAGCTGCATCGCCACGCCCAGCTCGCAGGCCCGTGCATAGGCGGCTGGACCGCGCGCGCCCATGACGATCGCCATCATCGCGCCTACGGAACCGGCGACGCGCGCGCCGTAGTCGTGTAGGGCGGACATGTCCGGATAGCGGCGACGCGTCGAATCCCATTCGAATCCCTCGATGAGCGCCTCGGGAAGCGCGCGCGGGATCGCGAAATGGTCAACCACCTTGGCGAAACACCGATCGGCAGGATCGCCGAGAGGACCGCCCTCGTAGATCCGGCGCAGGCGCGCGCGCACCGCGTCCAGCGCGCGCGCGGGCTCCGGCGCTCCGTCGATCATGTCGTCGGCGGCGCGGCAGAACGCGTAGAGCGCGGTCGCGGGACCACGCACCGACGCGGGCAGGATCAGCGACGCGGCGAAGAAGGTCTTGGATCCGCCGCGCATCGCGCCGCGGCAGGCTTCAAGATCGGCGATGAAAGCGGCGTCAGCGCCTAGGGTGCGTGCGCGCATCGGTAGGCTCGGCTGGGCCGGATCTTCGTCGGCATGACATGCGCTCCACTCCCGTCGGCGTTCATCGTAGACCGAACCGCCGCCTTTGCCGATGGAAAACGTCAGGCTAGATTGACATCGAGATTGTCAGGAGACGACATGCAGGCCTCGCGCAAGCGCCGCTGGGAGCGCCAGGCCAGGGATTGGCCGCATCGCGACGCCAGCCGCTTCGTGGCCGCGGGCGGCATCGAGTGGCACATCCAGACCATGGGCGCCGGGCCCTGGGTCCTGCTGCTGCACGGAACCGGGGCCTCGACGCATTCCTTCCGCGACCTCGCCCCTGCGCTTGCCCGCGATTTCAGCGTGCTCGCCGTCGACCTTCCCGGCCACGGGTTCACCGCGACCCCGCCATCCAGCCTGATGTCGCTGCAGGGGTTCGCGGGCCTGGTGTCCACCCTCTGCGAAGCGCTGGACGTGTCGCCGGCCCTCGCGGTCGGGCATTCGGCCGGCGCCGCGGTGCTGATACGCATGGCTCTCGACGGCAAGATCGCGCCGCGCGGGATAGCCGCGCTCAACGGCGCGCTGCTCCCGCTCAGCGCCCCCGGCGCGATATTCTTCAAGCCCGTCGCCAAGCTGCTCGCGGGATTGCCGATCCTGCCGGCGCTCCTGGCATACCGCAGCGAGTCGTCCGGACGGGTGGAGCGGCTCCTGGCCGGGACCGGCTCGCGACTGGACGCGGCGGGCGTCCGGTTCTACCGCCAGCTCTTCGCGGACCCCGACCATGTCGGTGCCGCGCTCGCGATGATGGCGCACTGGGACATCGAGACCCTGGCGGACGAGCTGCCGAAGCTCGCAGTACCTCTCGCCCTCGTGATCGGATCCAACGACCGGACCATATCGCCTGCCGACCAGCGGCGCGTCGCCCAGCGCGTGCCGGACGCGACGGTCGACATGCAGCCCGGCCTGGGTCATCTCGCCCATGAGGAGGATCCCGAGGGGACGGCCGAAATCCTGCGGACGCGCTTCGCCTCCTGGGCACGAAAGAAGGCCTGACGCCGCACCGACACCGCCCCTCACCGCATCTGCGGCTGGCGGCGAAAGCGACGGTCGATCGCGCGCTGATGCCAGACGATCAACGCCAGACCGACCGCAAGCGGCAACGACCACATGAAGGGATTGAGGGCGAGCTCGGGCACGATGCGGACCGAGCCGAATGCGAGGAAGGCCGTGTAGACCGATATTCCCGCGCCGACCAGCGCCTTCACATGCTCCTTCAGCCAGGCCGTAGGTCCAGGATCGCGCGCGAGGATGAACCAGAGGTTCGTCGCCGCCGTCGCCAGGCCGACAGTCGCGATGCCGGCGATGAGGGGATTGGCGAGCGTCCAGCTCTGCCAGACGCACGCGAGCGAGACCGGGATCAGGGCGATCTGGAGGAACATGTTGAGCCGCGTGCGGTTGGCCGCGTGGCGCCCTTTGTTGCGGATGGCCAGCCAGCCATACCAGGCCAGATTGACCGTGAGCAGACCGGCGGCGAGCATCATCCAGCCGAATATCCCGCGGATGAAAGCGGCATCGAAGCGGCCAACCAGATGGGGATGCGTCTCGAGCGGCGCCACCAGCGTCAGCGCGCTCATCGCCATGGCCAGACAGCCCGTCGCCACCAGCGAGAACGCGAATACGCGGCCCCATTTCGCGTGGGCGCGGCCGCCCTTCCGCCCCAGTATCGGCACCCAGAAGGCGACGGCACCGGTCGCCCCCGTGGCGATATGGGCGGCGATCAGGATCTCGAACAGAAGGAACGCCATCCAGCCCCCGGGATCGACCCGACAGTCTCACTTGACACTTTGAGTGTAAAGCGCATCTACTTCGCGCATGGGGCCCGCCGCCGGTCGCGGCGTCGCGCAGGAGCCGGCAACGCGCGCATGGAAACGACCGTTCCCACGGCACCGCGTGCTCCCGAGACGGCCTTCGCGCCGCGTCCCACGCCGCTTCCCGCCCTTCTGGCGCTGATGCGCTGCGTGCTGCGCGGCGACGGCGATCTCCTGTCGCTGCTGCCGAAATCCGCCTACAGCGTCGAGATCGGGCCGCTCGGCTATTCGCGCCGGTCCACCATCGTCGTCAACCGCCCCGACCTGGCACGCGACGTGCTGGCCGATCCCGGCGGCATCCTGCCGAAGAGCGATCTGATGGTGAACGCGCTGGCACCGCTGATCGGCGATTCGATCTTCGTCTCCTCCGGGGCGACATGGCGGCGCCAGCGCGCGATGATCGATCCGGCGCTGACCATGATGCGGATAAACCGCGCCTTCCCCGCCATCACGGCCGCGGTGTCGGCGGCGGAGGAGACGCTGGCCGCCCGCGCGCGCGACGGCGAGGCCTTCTCGCTCGACCTCGCGATGAGCCACGCAACCGCCGACGTGATCTGCCGCACCGTCTTCTCGACTGGCCTCGACACGGGCATGGCCCACGAGGTGTTCGACGCGTTCGTGGCCTTCGAACGCAGCGTCGCCCAGGTCGAGATCCGCCGCCTGATCTTCGACCGCGCCTGGCGGCCGGTGCGCCAGAAGGAAAGCGTCCTGGAGGCATGCCGCCTCATTCGCCGACATCTCGGCACGCTGCTGGACACGCATCTCGGCGCGGACGGCACCGCTTTCGACGACATCGCGCGCGCCATCGCCGAGGCGCGCGACGCCGACGGCGCATGCTTCACGCGCGAGGAACTCGTCGACCAGCTCGGCGTGCTGTTCCTCGCCGGGCACGAGACCAGCGCGAGCGCCCTGACCTGGGCCTTCTACCTGCTGGCGACGCGCCCCGCGATGGTGGCTCGCCTGCGCGCCGAGGTCGCGGCGGTTGCCGGCGACGGCCCGATCGGCTTCGAGCACGTGCGCCAGCTGACTTTCGTGCGCAACGTCTTCCGCGAGACGCTACGGCTCTATCCGCCGATCACGTTCCTGCCGCGCGTGGCGAACGAGGCGACGCGCATCGGCGGCCGCCGCATCAGGAAGGGCGCCCTGGTCATCGTCGCGCCGTGGCTGCTGCACCGGCACCGCCGCTACTGGCGCGACCCCGACATGTTCGATCCCGACCGGTTCTCGCCTGGACGCGAGTCAGAGATCACGCCCGGCGCCTATATCCCCTTCGGCGTGGGGCCGCGCGTCTGCGCGGGGGCCGCCTTCGCGCAGGTCGAGGCCGTGCTGCTGATTGCGCAACTCTTCCGGCGATTCGACTTCCGCGTCGAGGCACCCGAAACCGTCCGTCCCGCGGCGCGGCTAACCACCCGCCCCGCGCAGCAGGTCATGTGCCGCGTGGGGGCCCGCCCATGACCGGGAACGTCCTTATCACGCTGGGACGATTGCCCAAGGCGCTCGATCTGGCACGCGGCTTCGCCGACATCGGCTGGCGCGTCTTCGTCGCCGAGCCCTTCAAGCGGCATCTGGCAGGTGCGTCGCGCAGCGTCGTGCGCAGCCATCGCATCGCCGCGCCGGCGGACGGCGCGGCGCGCTATCTCGACGACCTGTCCCGCGTGATCGCAGCCGAGCGCATCGACCTGGTGCTGCCGGTCTCGGAGGAAACTCCGCATGTCGCGTTCCTGCGCGAGCGGCTGCCGAAGGCCACGACGCTCTTCACGATGCCGCCCGACTCCGTGCTCCGCCTGCACGACAAGCATGGCTTCGCGCGACGCGCGGCGGCCCTGGGCCTGAACGCACCGGAGACCCATGCGCTCGGCGATCCGGCGGCCGCCGCGCTCGCGCGAACCGGCCCCGTGGTCGTCAAGCCCGTCCACTCCTGCTCCGGACGCGGCGTTCGTATCCTCGCGGCGGGCGCCGACCTGCCGTCGCCGACGTCGGCCGCGCCGTCGATCGTCCAGCGTTTCGTGTCCGGCGACGAGTACAGTTCGTGCTCGATCGCGCATGCCGGGCGCATCTCGTCGACCGTCGTATACCGCGCTGCGCAGAAATCAGGTTCCGTCGCGGTCGCCTTCGAGCGCGTCGAACACGCCGCGATCGAGGACTGGATCCGGCGCTTCGTCGCCGCCGAAGGATGGACCGGCTTCATCGCCTTCGACATCATGGTTGACGCCGCCGGCGTGCCCTGGGGCATCGAGTGCAATCCGCGGGCCACCAGCGGGCTGCATTTCTGGCAGCGGGCCGAGATCGCGCGCGCCGTGCTGGATCCGGCGCATGTGCCGCGACTGCGGCCCGAGGCCAGGCTGCAGCAATTCTACCCGGCGCTCACGGAGACCCAGATGTCGCTGTTCCGCCGCGGTCCGTTCGCGAGCAATCTCCGCCGGCTGCTGACGACGCGCGACGTCACCTGGGAAAGGCGCGATCCGCTGCCGTTCCTGACCATGACCGCGACGTCCTGGCCGATCATTCGCATGGCCATGGCGCGGGGCGTCCCCTTCGGCGAGGTCGCCACGCTCGATGTCGGCTGGTACGACCCACCCGCGCCCGGCAGCGCGCCGTCCGCGTTCGCTTCCCTCCCAGCCGGCTGAGATCCATGACAGACGCATCCCGATCCCGCCATGCGAGCCACGCATCGCATGACGACGCCCGTCCGCATGCCGTGGTGATCGGATCGGGTTTCGGTGGCCTTGCCGCAGCCGTGCGTCTGGGCGCGCGCGGTTGGCGCGTGACCATCCTCGAGAAGCTCGATGCGCCGGGTGGTCGCGCCTATGTGTTCAGGCAGGACGGTTTCGTTTTCGACGCCGGCCCGACCATCGTCACGGCGCCCTATCTGCTCGAGGAGCTGTGGGCGCTCGCCGGTCGGAGCCTCGCCCAGGAC
>JBIKXN010000225.1:0-6131 GCA_044355765.1 Alphaproteobacteria bacterium | reverse complement strand
AAGCCGGTCGCGAAGACAAAGGCTAAGGCTAAGGCTAAGGCTAAGGCTAAGGCTAAAGCTAAGCCCAAGGCCAAGGCCGCGGCCAAGCCAAAGCCCAAGATGAAGCCGAAAGCGAAGGCCAAGGCGAAGGCCAAGCCCAAGGCCAGCGCCAGGGCGAAGCCGGCAGCGAAGCGCTCCGCCAAGCCCAAGCCCAAGCCCAAGCCCAAGCGCAAGGCCGTCCGGCGCCGCTGAGCGGCGCCGGCGCGCTCAGCCGCGCGCCAGCACCCGGCCAGCGACCGCGTCGAGGCGCTTGACCAGCGCCGGATCGCGCGCCGGCGGCTGGGTGACGACCGCGGCGTCGAGCGCGGTATGGCATCCGGCGTGACAGGATGCGTCGCGGCTACGCAGCAGCGGCGCTACCGCCTTGACCAGCGCGCGCGCCCGGGCCGCGTTGTCGATCAGCACCTTGATCACCGCGTCGACGGTCACGTGGCCGTGATCGGGATGCCAGCAATCGTAGTCGGTGACCATCGCGATGGTCGCGTAGCAGAGCTCCGCCTCGCGGGCGAGTTTGGCCTCCGGCATGTTGGTCATGCCGATGACGTCGCAGCCCCATTGCCGGTAGAGCTTCGATTCCGCCTTGGTCGAGAATTGGGGCCCTTCCATCGTCAGATAGGT
This sequence comes from Alphaproteobacteria bacterium, assembly GCA_044355765.1. Classification (GTDB taxonomy): domain Bacteria; phylum Pseudomonadota; class Alphaproteobacteria; order CACIAM-22H2; family CACIAM-22H2; genus CAIOSQ01. The sequence continues at coordinate 5,474 of JBIKXN010000225.1, read as the reverse complement.
GCCGCCCCGTCGCATCGCGATACCGGTCGCGCGGCCCGCCGTCTCGATCGCGTCGCCCAGGCGCGGACAGACCGGCTCGGCCATGGAGACATGCGCCACGCAGCCCGGGCCGAAGAACGACTTCTCGCGCGCGAAGGTGCGGTCGATGAACTGGTCGCAGACCACGAACATGCCCGGCGGCAGATCCTCGCGCAGGCTGCCGACCGCCGAGACCGAGATCAGCTCGGTGCAGCCGGCCCGCTTCATCGCATCGATATTCGCGCGGTAGTTCAGCTGCGAGGGCGGGATCCGATGACCGCGGCCATGGCGCGGCAGGAAGACCAGGCGCTGCCCGTCCAGCTCGCCGAACATCAGGTCGTCCGAGGGCTCGCCCCAGGGCGAGAGCACGCGCTGCCACTGCACGTTCTTCAGACCCTCGATATCGTAGACGCCGCTGCCGCCGATGATGCCGAGGACGGGCGGGGTTCCGGGTGCGGACACGGTATTGCTCATGCGGATCGCTCCTGTCTGGCGCGGCGGATTGGCCGGGACTTGCGCCGGCGTTTGCGTTTAGTCTCGCGCGCATGTCCAGTCCAGCCCAAGCCGTGCCCGCCCTGACCGCCAGGATGTGGGCGATCGTGGCCGCCGCCGCGACCGTGATGACCATCGCGATGGGCCTGCGCTCGGGTTTCGGCCTGTTCGTCAAGCCGATCAGCGGCGATCTCGGGATCGGCCGCGAGCTGTTCACCTTCGCGGTCGGCTTGCAGAACCTGCTCTGGGGCGCGCTGGCACCGGTCTTCGGCGCGGTGGCCGACCGGCATGGGGCGGCGCGCGTCGGACTGCTCGGCACCGCGCTCTATGCCGGCGGGTTGTTCCTGCTGTCGATGACCTCGGGCCCGGCCGAGATCGTGCTGGGCAACGTCCTGATCGGAGCCGCGCTGGCCGCCGCCGGCCAGGGGACGCTGATCGGCGCGGTCGGGCGGATGGTGCCGGCCGAGCGGCGCTCCGTAGTGCTGGGCATCCTGATGGCGGGCGGCTCGCTTGGCCAGTTCACCATGATCCCCTATACCCAGGTGCTGATCGCGGGCTTCGCCTGGCCCGGCGCCTTCGTCGCCCTCGGCGCGACCGCGCTGGCCATGGCGCCGCTGCTCTGGGTGCTGCGCGACATCCCGGTCGGCCCGGCACCGGCCGCAGGCACCGCCAGCCAGACGCTGCGCGAGGCGCTCGGAGAGGCATTCGCCCATCGCGGGTTCTGGCTGCTCACCGGCGGCTTCTTCGTCTGCGGGTTCCACGTCGTCTTCGTGGCCACCCACCTGCCCGCCTATCTCGGCGACCAGGGTCTGCCGGCCGGGCTCGCGGCGATGACGCTTGCCCTCACCGGTCTGTTCAACATCGTCGGGTCCTATGCGGCAGGCGTGCTCGGGGGGCGCTACGTCAAGAAGAACCTGCTGGCGCTGCTCTATCTCGCCCGTGCCGCCGTGTTCCTGATCTTCATCCTGGCGCCGAAGACCGAGGCGACCGTGCTGCTGTTTGGCGCCGCGCTTGGCCTGCTGTGGCTGTCTACCGTGCCGCTGACCAGCGGCCTCGTCGCGACGCTCTTCGGCCCGACCTATATGTCCATGCTGTTCGGCATCGTGTTCTTCTCGCACCAGGTCGGATCCTTCCTCGGCTCCTGGCTGGGAGGACGCATCTACGACGCGGTCGGCAACTACGACGCAATGTGGTGGCTGTCGGTGGCGCTCGGGGTGGGCTCGGCGCTGCTGCATTGGCCGATCCGCGAGCGTCCGGTGCCGCGGCTTGCGGCGCGGCCAGCATGACCTCGGGACGCATCACCGGCCTTCTCGCCCTTGGCGCGGCGTCGGCGTTCGGCGCCGCCCTGGCCCTCTGGTTGACGCGCGGCCCGGCGCTGATCCTCGATCTGACCTGGCTCGGCTGCTTCTGACGCGCGTCGCGCGACCGCTCACATCCAGAGATTTTCCTTGTCGCGCGACGTGTAGAGATCGGCGACGAAATCGGCGTAGCCGTTGAACAGCTGGGTCGGCACGCGCTTGCCGTTCTGGCCGATCAGCTCCTCGGTCGCCTGGCTCCAGCGCGGATGCGGGACCTTCGGGTTCACGTTGGCCCAGAACCCGTATTCGGCGCCCTGCAGTTCCTCCCAGAAGCTCTTGGGCCGCTGGTCGGTGAAGGTGAAGCGCACGACGGACTTGATGTTCTTGAAGCCGTATTTCCACGGCACGACGAGCCGGATCGGCGCGCCCATCTGACGCGGCAGCGGCTTGCCATACACGCCAGTGCCGAGCATCGAGAGCTCGTTGATCGCCTCGTCGATCGCCAGCCCCTCGACATAGGGCCAGGGGTACCAACTGGCGCGCTGGCCCGAGGCGACCTCCGGGTTCTTGAACGTCTCCATGCGGATGTAGCGGGCACCCGACAGGGGCTTCGCGAATTCGACGAAGCGGCGCATCGGAATTCCGGTCCAGGGCACGGTCATCGCCCAGGCCTCGACGCAGCGGAAGCGATAGACCCGCTCCTCGAGCGGCAGGGCCTTCAGCAGGTCGTCGACGCCGACCGTTCGCTCCTGCTCGACCATGCCGTCGATGCGGATCTGCCACGGACGCACCGGCAGTCTCTGGGCCGCCTGCCAGATGTTCTTCGACGAGCCGAACTCGTAGAAATTATTGTAGGTGACCGCGACCTTCTCTTCCGTGAGGTCGCGGTCGACGCGGTAGCGCATGCTCCGCTGGGCGGGATAGAGCGGCAACGACGGATCGCCCGCCGCGAAATCCGGCAGCTTCTGTTCGCCGCCCAGCCCGAACCAGGACTGCCCCTGCAGCGCCAGCGCGCCGACGGCGGTCGCGCCCGCGCCCAGCAGACGGCGACGCGCGAAGAAGAACCGCTCGGGCGTGACGCGCGACTCGGAGATTTCCCATCCACGCTTGCGGCGTATGAACATCGCTGGTTTCCTCCGCTGTGTCGCCATCGGCCCTAGATCGCGCCGTCGCGCCGCCTGCGGCGCAGGGTGTCGAGATTGGCTTTCGCTCCGTCCAGATGAGGATGCAGCGCCAGCGCCTTCTCGAACGCCGCGATCGCTTCGTCTACGCGATCCTGGCGCATCCGGATCAGTCCCAGCCCGGAAAGGGCGCCGAAATGGCGCGGCTCGAGCCCCAGGACGCGCTCGCAATCCGCCACCGCGGCGTCGAGCGCCCCCATCAGGAAAAGCACCGTCGCCCGCTTGTTCCAGCCCTCGGCGAAGTCCGGATGCTGCTTGACGATCGCGTCGAACACGCCGAGCGCGGCCGGCAGATTGCCGCTGGCCAGGGCGCCGATCCCGATCCGCATCAGGCTCGTCGCCGCCGGACCGCCGCCCAGCATCCAGGCCTCCCAGATCTCGCCCTCGATCGCCTGCGCCTCGGTCGCGCCGCGCGCCGCGGCGAGCCGCTCGAACATCCGGTCGAGCGCCGGATCGGCCGCCCGCGCGGGCTGCACGGTGGCGGCGGCAAGGCAAAGGGCGGCGGCGAGGATCGCAGGCGCACGCATAGAGCCGACACTAGGGCATTTTCCAGCGGCACGAAACCGGGGCGGAATTCCCTGGCGGCGCGAAATGCGAACGGAGCTGGCAACCGGGTCGGAGCGGCCAGCGTCGCGCTGCGGCGGCCCGCTTCACCAGGAGCAAGAGTTGCGCGATCAAAATCTTGCAGCGCTGGCGGATGACCGGGCGCGTGGCACCGGCCCGGATGGGCGGTCATCGCAAGACACTGCCCCATGGTCACGCGGCGCAAACCCCTCCTTCCCTGCACGCGCGAGCGCGTGGGGGAAGGGGCGCCAGGACGAGCGGCGGCGTGCGCGACGCCAGCCACCAAAGCGAAACGCGCTCTAGGCCGCGGACACCGACCCGGGCAATGATGCACGATAGACCGCTTCGACCGGAGACGACGATGCCGAGTTCCGATTCCTGCTTTGCGGCCGATTTCGCCGGGGCGCGCGCCCGGTTCCTCGCGGCCGCCGCCGCCGCGGGCGCGCGGATCGAGACCCACCGCCATCCGCTGCGGGGGCCCGACGGCGGGCATCTGGCCTGCGACGTCGCGCGGCTCGGGCCGGCGCGCGCCACGCGGGCGATCGTCACGATCTCCGGCACCCATGGCGTCGAGGGGTATTGCGGCTCGGGCGCGCAGACCGCGACCTTTCGCGAGGGGCTGTTCGCCGACCTGCCCCCCGACACCTGCGCCGTCGCGATCCACGCCATCAACCCGCATGGCTTTGCCTGGACCCGGCGCGTGACCGAGGACAATGTCGATCTCAACCGCAATTTCGTCGACCATGCCGCGCCGTATCCCGTGAACGCCGGCTACGAGGAACTGCGCGCGGCGATCTGCCCGCCCCGATGGGACGAGGCGACCCGGACCGCGGCGCGCCAGCGCCTCGACGCCTACGCCGCCGCGCATGGACGGATGGCGCTGCAGCAGGCGGTCTCCGGTGGCCAGTACTCGGACCCCGAAGGCGTCTTCTTCGGCGGGCATGCGCCGACATGGTCGAACCGTACGCTGCGCCGCATCTTCGCCGCGACGGGCGAACACGCGCGCGAGATCGCGGTGATCGACTACCACACCGGACTCGGCCCCTACGGACACGGCGAACTCATAACGTCGGCGCATGCCAACCCGCCGGCGTATCGGCGGCTCTGCGCATGGTTCGGCAAGGACCAGATCACCTCGCCCGACCTCGGCAACTCATCCTCGGCGCCGCTGGTGGGCGTCAATTCGGGCGGCATGCGCCAAGCGGCGCCCGGCGCCCAGGTCTCGGTGGTGGCGCTCGAGTTCGGGGTGCGCCCAGTCGATCAGACCCTCGATTCGCTGCGCGCCGACGCCTGGCTGCACGCCCATGGCGAATTCGGTTCGCCCGAATGGACAGCGATCAAGGCCGAGCTGCGCAATGTCTTCTACGGAGACGAGCCCCGCTGGAAGGAGATGATCGTCGCGCGTGGCTTCGAGGTGACGCGCCGCATGCTCGCGGGCCTCGCCACCGCCTGACGCCACCGGCGCTCACGCACCGGCCGGAAGGAACCCCTCGACCGACAGGTAACGCTCGCCGGTGTCGTAGGCGAAGCCGAGGACCCGCGCGTTCGCCGGCAATTCCGGCAGCTTCTGCGCGATGGCCGACAGCGTCGCGCCCGAAGAGATGCCGACCAGCAGCCCCTCCTTGCGCGCGGCCTGGCGCGCCATCTCGCGCGCCGCCTCGGGATCGACCTGGATCACGCCGTCGAGCAGCGCGGTATGGAGATTGGCGGGTACGAAGCCCGCGCCGATGCCCTGGATGGGATGCGGCGCCGGCTTGCCGCCGGAGATCACCGGCGACAGGGTCGGCTCGACCGCGAAGACCTTCAGCCGCGGGAAGAGCGGCTTCAGGACCTGCGCCACGCCGGTGATGTGGCCGCCCGTGCCGACGCCGGTGATCAGCGCGTCGATGCCATCGGGAAAATCCGCGAGGATCTCCTTCGC
>JBIKXN010000223.1:0-6132 GCA_044355765.1 Alphaproteobacteria bacterium | reverse complement strand
TCCCGGCGACGGAAAGCGCAGCCTGATCGCGGGATCGTCGCGCTCGATATCGACGCTCTCGCGCTCGAGGCGCTCGAGCATCTTGAGGCGGCTCTGCGCCTGGCGCGCCTTGGTCGCCTTGGCGCGGAACCGGTCGACGAAGGACTGCAGATGCCGTGCCCGTGCGGCCTGCCTGGCCGCCTGCGCGGTGGCCTGTTCGATGCGCTCGGCGCGCACGCGCTCGAAGCGGTCGTAGTCGCCGGGATAGAGGACGAGCTTGCCGTCGGCGAGGTGCAGGATATGCGTCGAGACGGCGTTGAGGACGTTGCGGTCGTGGCTGACCAGTATCAGGCCGCGCGGCCAGCGCTTGAGGAAGGCCTCCAGCCAGAGGCTGGCCTCGAGATCGAGATGGTTGGTCGGCTCGTCGAGCAGCAGCAGATCGGGTTCGGCGAAGAGCGCGCCGGCGAGCGCGACGCGCATCCGCCAGCCGCCGGAGAAGCTCGACAGCTTCCTGCCCTGCATCGCCGCATCGAAGCCAAGTCCGTGGAGGATGGCCGCGGCGCGCGCGGGCGCCGCCTCGGCGCCGATGGCGGCAAGGCGATCGTGGATCTCGGCGAGCGCCATCGGATCGGCGTGCTCGCGCCCGGCGGCGGCTAGAAGCTCGGTCCGTTCCCGGTCGCAGCCGAGCACCGATTCCAGCGGGGTCGCGTCGCCGCCCGGGGCTTCCTGCGCGACGAGGCCGACGCGTGCGCGCCCCGTGGTCTCGACGTCGCCGCGATCGGGATGGATCTCGCCCGCTATCAGCGAGAGCAGCGTCGACTTGCCGGCGCCGTTGCGCCCGACAAGGCCGACGCGCCAGCCGCTCGACAGCGCGGCCGAGGCGTTCTCGAGGACGGTATGTGCGCCCAGGCGGACGGTGACGCCGGAGATCGTGAGCATGGCGGGCGTGCTGATAGCACGAACGCCGCGGGCGGCTCACCAGCCGCGCGCGCGTTTCGCGGCGCGGACCGGTCCTGGCGCCGCGCGCGCGGCCCGGTCATGATCCGCAGGTACGATGACAGCCGCCGACCGCCCCGCCGCGCTTGCCCTGGTCCTCGCCCCGCTCGGCGCGATCATGTTCGGGATCGTCCCGTTCTTCGTCGTCGGTCTGGTGCAGAGCGGCATCGACACGGCCTCGCTGCTGTTCTGGCGCTATCTGTTCGCGATCGCGGTACTCGTGCCGCTCGCGCTGGCCATGCGCCAGCCCCTGGCTGTGGCATGGCGCGGCAACGGGCGCGGACTGTTCATGACCAGCCTGACCCTCGGCGCGCTGCAGACCTTCTGCTACTTCACGGCGGTCGAATACATACCGACCAGCATCGCGATCCTTTTTTTCTACTGCTATCCGCTGATGACGCTGCTGCTGCAGCGCGCGCTGCACGGGGTGCGCGCGCCGCGCTCGACGCTGTTCGCCTGTCTGCTGATCCTCGGCGGCGCGGGCGCGATGGCGGCCGGCGCGCTGGGCCAGGTGGGGATACCGGTGCTGGGGCTGCTGCTGGCGGCCGCCGTGCCGATCTCCTACGGTTTCTACATCATCCGCCTGACCCGCTTCGCCCAGGGCGTGCCGGCGGTGCCCGGCGCGATCTTCATCCAGGCGGGACTGCTGGTCAGCTTCGGGGGCGGCGTCGCCGTGACCGGGCTAGATTTCGGCCGGGGCCTCGGCGACTGGTCCTATCTGCTCGCGATCGCGACGATCGGATCGGCGCTGCCGATGCTGATCATGGCCTATGCGTTGCCGCGCCTGGGACCGGCCGGCTTCGGCATCATGTCGAGCCTGGAACTCGTGACGGTGGTCGTGGTCGGGGTGCTGTTCCTCGGCGAGACCCTGTCGACCGGACAGTGGATCGGGATCGGTCTGGTGCTGGCTGGGATCGGGCTCTACCGACCGGCCGCGTCCAGGGCCGACAGCGGCTCGAAGGCATAGAGCCCGCCCAGCGTCGGCGGCGCGGCCGCCACCAGCAGCGTCGCGGTCTGGCGCAGCGCCGCGATCCCGCCATCGCGCAGCAGCGTGCCGGTGCGCGCGAGATCGGCGACGCCCAGGATCGGACCGGCGATCCAGGGCAGGGCGGGCGGCTCCATCCCGAACGTATCGGCGACCGTCCGCGCGTCGCCGAGCAGCACGCGGCCGCGCCCGGTGCGCAGGACGCGGAAAGCGCCCTGCGGCGCGCAGGCGATCCCGGTCAGGCTCTCCCAGCGTGCGCGCGCCTCGTCGAGATCCGGCACGGCGACGATCACCCCCGACAGGACGCGCGCGCCGTTCGGATGGTCGAGGAAGCGCCGCTGCCAGATGGCGGCCGGGGCCAGGTGCTCGACGAACTGGATACGCCCCTCGCGCATGCGTTCGGGGGCCGGGCGCACGACCGCGAAGCGCGCGGTATCGGTCGTCCCGTCGCCCTGTTCGACCGCGCGCTGCAGGGCGACCATGGGCGGCGGGTCGAAGCCTGCGCGCGTGATCCGGGCCTGGACGGCGGCCGCGTCGGCGGTGCCGAAACAGACGAGATGCACCCCGGTGTAGCGCGCCATCGCCGCGCGCAGCCGGGCGGCGTTGGGCGTGTCGCCGGTGGTGGCGAGGAATTCGAGGTAGCCGCGTGCCAGCATCGCGGTGCGGTTCGCAGTGCCTGCCGACACCAGCGGCCCGTCGGGCGTGGCGCGGTGCATCTGGTGAGAGAGCGGGGTCAGGCCGAATCCCATCCGGCCCAGAGCCTCCTCGGCCGCCGCCATGTCGGGCAGGAAATGCGCGACATGGTCGAGAACCATGTCGCCGATGGCCGGTCGCTGGGCGTCGGCGGCATCGTCGAGGATCATGCGAGAAGCGCCCATGTCAGTTCATGCTTGTTGTGGTGGAGATGCATCAGCCGCGATCCCGGGATCGCCGCGAAGGCGCGCGCCGTGGCATGGTCGGTCTCGGCCTGGAACTTGAGCGTGCACACCATGTTGCGCGCCAGTCCGGTTTCGCGCCAGCGGGCGACCAGTTCGAGCAGCCGCGCCGGGTAGCAGATGATGTCGCTGAACAGCCAGTCGACCGGGCCGACGCTTGCCGGCACGAGTCCAAAGGCGCTCTCCTGCCGCTGCTCCACGCCGGCCATCGCGGCGATACGCGGATCGAGCGGCGCCTTGTCGACCGCGACGACGCGCGCGCCCAGCTTCGCGAGGACCCATGTCCAGCCGCCGGGCGAGGCGCCGAGATCGAGGCAGGTCTCGCCGGGTTGCGGGTGGCGTCCTAGCACCGTCAGTGCCTCCCACAGCTTGAGGTAGGCGCGGTTGGGCGGGCCCTCGCGATCCTCGGCGAAGACCGGCGCGCCGTGCGGGAAGGCGGAAGCGCAGCGCGCGGCGGCATACACCATGTCCGGTTCCCACAATGTCCATGCGCCGAGGGGCGCCGTCGGCTGCGGCTGGGGAAAGACATGCGGGCGCTGGCGGATCGGCGGCAGGCTTTCGGCGATCAGCGCGGCGCGGCGGAAATGGCCGGTCGGGTGGAGCGTCCAGTTGCGCTGGATCGCGCGCAGCTGGCGCGCTGCATCGCCGATCGATGCGATGGGTAGACGCTGCAGGTCGAACCAGACATTCGCCGCCCAGGCGGCCGGCCGCGCCGGGCCGCGCGCGACGACCAGCCGCGCGCGCACCTCCTCGATCTCGCACCCCTCGAGTTCGACCAGCAATTGCGGCAGGAAATCCTCGGCGGCGAGGTAGCCCGTGCGTGTGTCGTCCATGGCGCCCCCAGACTAGTCGCTGCGCGTGCGGCGCGACACGAATTCGGCCGTGCCGGACGCGTCGCGCGGTGGACCCGGTCCCGGCCGCTCGGGCATGATCGCGGCCGCAGTCCCCTGGAGGCCGCCGATGAAATGCGCGCTCGTGCAGATGAACTCGATCGACGACAAGGCGCGCAACCTCGCGATGGCGCGCGCGCTGATCGAGCGCGCGGTCGCGGAGGAGGCGCCCGACTGGGTTCTGCTGCCTGAGACCTTCGACTGGGCCGGCGGCTCGGCCGAACAGCGGCTGGCCGCCGCCGAAATCCTGCCGGGCGGACCGGCCTACGAGATGTGCCGCGCGCTGGCCGCGCGCCACCGCGTCTTCGTGCATGCCGGCTCGATCACCGAGAAGGTTCCGGGCGAGGACCGGGTCTACAACACCACCGTGGTCTTCGACCGCGCCGGCACGCAGATCGCGCTCTACCGCAAGATCCATCTGTTCGACGTCACCACGCCCGACGGCGTCGAGTACCGCGAATCCGCCCATGTGAAGCCGGGCGACGCGGTGGTCACCTATGACTGCGAGGGCGTCTGCGTCGGCGCGGCGATCTGCTACGATCTGCGTTTCCCCGAACTGTTCCAGGCGCTGGCGCGCAAGGGCGCGCAGCTGATCGCGCTGCCCGCGGCCTTCACGCTGCAGACCGGCAAGGACCACTGGGAGGTGCTGATCCGCGCGCGGGCGATCGAGAACGAAACCTATTTCGCGGCGTCCGCGCAGTGCGGCGCGTTCACGCAGGGCAACGCGCAGCGCCAGACCTACGGGCATTCGATGATGGTCGATCCCTGGGGCCATGTGGTTGCGATGGCGTCCGACGGTCCGGGCGTCGTCGCTTCGCGCATCGACCCGCGCCGCGTGAAGCAGGTGCGCGACCAGATCCCGGTCCATCGCCATCGCCGCCTGACCATGGGCGCGTGAGCGCAGGCTTCCGTCCGCGCGCGGTTGCGCGTCCGCTGCCGATGCTGTCTGCTGCGCTGGCCAGGCAGCGATTCCGAGGAGTATGGCATCCATGATCGAAGATCCGCCGTTGTTGACCGTCCGTCGCGGCTTCCCGCGGCCGAGCGCCGCGCAGATGGCCGCGTTCGCGGGCGCGCCGACCGGGTTCGTCGCCGACGCGATGAACGGCCGCGGCGCGCTCGACGCGCGCATCAAGCCGGTGGGGCGCACGCCCGCGGCCTTCGCCGGCGTCGCTATCACCTGCCATGCCGGGCCAGCCGACAACCTCGCGCTGTTCGGCGCTCTGGCCTACGGGGCACCGGGCGACGTCATGGTCTGCGCGACCGACGCCTTCGGCGCCACCGCCGTGACGGGCGATCTTCTGCTCGGTATGGCGCGCAATCGGGGCCTGGCCGGCTTCGTCACCGACGGGATGGTGCGCGACGTCGCGGGCATCGAAGCGGTCGGGCTGCCGTGCTTCGCCGCGGGCGTCACTCCGAATTCCCCCGCCCGCAACGGGCCCGGCACGGTCGGCATGCCGGTCGTGGTCGGGGGCGTGGCGGTCGAATCCGGCGATATCGTCGTCGGCGATGCCGACGGCGTCGTCGTCGTGCCGCGCGCGCAGGCCGATGCGGTGATCGCGCGTCTGGCGGCGGTGCGGGCCGCCGAGGCCGACCTCGACGCCAAGGTGAAGGGCGGACTCCAGTTGCCGGGGTTCATTGGCGCGCTGATCGACGCCGGCCGCTTCAAGCTCGTCGACTGACCGGCGCTATTCGAGGGTGAAGCCCCGCGGCCTCGCGGTCCGGCCGATCTCCTCGACCAGCAGGCGCAGGATCTGGTCGAAGATCGCCGCCTCGTCGTTCGGCGCGCCCAGATAGCTGACCTCGCCCGACCAGAGACGGCGGCCGGACGTCTCGTCGTCGACCGTCATCGCGATCATGAACTTCACACGTCCGCGCGCGTCGCGCACGCCGCGCTGCAGCGTCTGCGGCACGCGTTCGACCTCGGTGTCGAAGTTCAAGGCCAGTTGTCCGCCGCTGGCGCGGTAGCCCTGCCCCGACTGCCGCAGCGCGTCGCCGATCCCGCGCAGCAGGCGCCGCTTGTCCGGGTGGTCGTCGAGCGCGCGCGGCGTGATCGCCGCGCCGGGCGGAAGCGGATGATGGCTCGATGCGTGGATGAAGCCCCATTGCGCGGCGGATTGTCCCGCCGCGGGCCCCGTCGCGGCCAGCGCCGCGGCGCCGGCGATCAGCGCGCGACGCGCGACGTCACTCCGCAGGCGCGTGTCCATGGCCGAGACGATGGTCCTTTTCCATCTGGGTGAGACGCTGCGCGATCGCGTTCATCGGCGTCGTGAACGGCGCCAGGATCAGGTAGAGCGCCGGGATGACGAATATGGTGAGCAGGGTGGCGAAGGACACGCCGCCGATGATC
>JBIKXN010000222.1:0-6151 GCA_044355765.1 Alphaproteobacteria bacterium | reverse complement strand
CAGACCGCGATCGAGCAGGCGCTTGAGGCAGTGGTCCTCAAGCCGCGCGAAGACCCGTAGCTTGACGTTCGACAGCGGGCAGACCGTCAGCGGTATCGCGTCGCGCCGTAGCCGCTCGACCACCGCATCGTCCTCGAGGCAGCGCACGCCATGATCGACGCGGCGAACGCGCAGCAGGTCGAGCGCCTCGGCGATGTAGGCGGGCGGCCCCTCCTCGCCGGCATGGGCGACGGCAGGCAGGCCAAGTTCGCGCGCGCGGGCGAAAACGCGGGCGAATTTCGACGGCGGATGGCCCATCTCCGAGGAATCGAGACCGACCGCGGCGAAGCGCGCGCGCCAGGGCGCCAGCGCCGCGAGCGTCGCCAGGGCGTCGTCTTCGTCGAGATGGCGCAGGAAGCAGGGGATGAGCCGCCACGACACGCCGAGCTCGCGCGCGCCGCGCTCGAGCGCCGCCACCAGCCCCTCGACGACCGTCTCCAGCGCCACGCCGCGCGCGGTGTGCGTCTGCGGGTCGAAGAAGATCTCCGCATGCCGCGCGCCGTCGCGCGCGACCCGCTCCAGATAGGCCCAGGCGAGGTCGTGGAAGTCGCGCGCGCCGCGCAGCACGCCTGCACCCTCGTAATAGATGTCGAGGAAGGACTGCAGATCGGAGAAATCATAGGCCGCGCGCAGTGCCTCGACGCTGGCGAAGCGCAGCGCGACGCCGTTGCGTCGCGCCAGTTCGAACATCAGTTCGGGCTCGAGCGTCCCCTCGATATGCAGGTGGAGCTCGGCCTTGGGAAGCGCTGCGGCGAGCGCATCGAGCGTTTCGCTGTCGGTCATGTCAGGGTCCTCTTCGCGCGGCGCCGGCCCCGCCGCACACATGCTACGCAGGGCGCTGGCTGCCGCAAGGCGCGAAGGCCGCCGGAAGCGGTTGTGAGGCCTGCGCGGCGGCCGCGTCGCCAGGCTCGCGCATTTGCGCTGTGGACGGTCATCCAGAAACGCCGATGGATCTTGCCATCGCGGCGGCGGACCCGCAGCATGCCCGACATCGCATTTTCGCCGCATCGAAGCCGGATGACCGAGCAGCCTTTCTCACCCAGCACCGTGCTGGCCTATGTCGGGGTCGATTTCATCGGCGACGCGCTGATGAAGCTGCCCTTCGTGGTGTCGTTGCGGCATGCGTTCCCCGATGCGCGGATCACCTGGCTTGCGGGCAAGGGCAGGACCGTGTTCCGCCGCGAGCTGGCGCCGCTCGCCCAAGGTCTCCTCGACGAGGTGATCGAGGAGGCGGGGATCGGCAGCCATTGGAGCGAGATCGCCTCCCGGCCGCTCGATGGGCGCCGTTTCGACCTGGTGATCGACACGCAGCGCCGCCTGTTCACGACATTGCTGCTCCGTCGCATTCGCGCGCGCCGCTTCGTCTCCAGCGCGGCGAATTTCCTGTTGTCGGACGTCCGGCCGCCCCGGGGCTACCGGCGGCCGCCGGAGCTGATCCGCCAGCTGCTGGATCTGGTCGATCTCGCCGCCGGCCGGCGGATCGAGGCGCCGCGCTTCCGTCTGCGCGACGAGGCCGCGCTCGCCGCTGCCGCGCGGCTGCTGCCCGATGGCATCGTCCATGTCGGCTTCGTCCCGGGTTCGAGCGCGGGCCGGGCCGAGAAGCGCTGGCCGCTCGACCGCTACGTCGAGCTTGCGCGCCGCCAGCAGACGCGCGGTCGGGTTCCCGTCTTCGTGCTTGGGCCGGAGGAGGCTGCGTGGCGCGCAGACATCGAAGCCGCGGTGCCCGGCGCGCGTTTCCCGCTTCAGGATCCGTGCGAGGGCGGACACATGGGGCCGCTGCTGACCATCGCGCTGGCGGGCCGGCTGCAGGCGGCGGTGTCGAACGACAGCGGCGGCGGGCATCTGGTCGCCACGGGCGGCGCGCCGATGGTTTCGCTCTGGGGGCCGAGCGTGATGGCGAAGGCGCCGCCCCAGTCGCCGCGCCTGATCACGGTCGACGCGCGCGAATTCGCCAGCACCAGCATGGACGCGATCCCGATCGAGCGGGTCGACGCCGCGCTGGAAACGCTGCTCGCGGCACCGCGCTGAGCGCGCCCGGCGGTCAGACCCGCGACGCCGGACCGATGGCGACCTGACGCTCCAGCGCGTCGAGTACCGCCTCGACCGGGATCGCCTCCATCGCCGTCGAGCCATGGTCCTGCGCCGCGACGACGACCAGCGCGCGCGAGAAGGGCGCGTATTTCTCCGGTCGCGTCGGTCCGAACAGCGACACCATCGGCGCGCCGCCAGCCGCGAGCAGATGGCCGGCGCCCGAGCAATTGGCGACGGCGGCCGCGACCCGTCCGCCGAGCGCGACCGTCAGGGTCGGGCCGCCCTCGGGCACGTCGTCGCCGAGATCGGGCAGGAGCGCGCCGGGCACCGCGCTGCGCACCGCCGCTTCCCACTGGCGCTCCGCAGGGCCGAGCAGGACGACGGGGACCCGGCCCCGCTCGGCCTGGTGCCGCGCCACCGCCATGAAGCGCTCGAAGGGCCAGTGCTTGCCCACGGCCTTGTTGCCGGCGCCGGGCGCGAGAGCGACATAGACGGGGCCGGGTGGCAGCAGGTCCGCCGCGCGCCGCGCCCAGGCCGGCGGCACCGGCAGCGGGTTCGGGGCGTGGACCTCGCGTCCCGCTGCCGCGGCCGCGAGCCCCATCATCTTGTCGACCAACCGCTGTGGCCGCAATTCGATAGCCGGCGGCGGCCGACGGTCCGACAGGCGGTAGCGCCAGGTCGAACTGACGAAGACGCCATGCGGGATGCGCCGCAGGAACAGCGTGCGGCCGGGCAGCGACTGCGTGTCGATCACGAGGTCGAAGCGCCGCCGCAGGATCGCATGGCGATGGCGCAGAGCCGCCAGCGGCGACGCCGGTATCGCGAGATCGGTCATGAATTCGTGGATGCGCCCGGCCACCAGCGGCGCCAGATGCCGTTCGAGGAACATGAAACCGCTGGTGCCGGGAACCCAGGTTACCCGCGCGCCGGGAAAGGCCGCGGCGAGCGCGAAGAGCATCGGCAGCTTCAGAACGTTCTCTCCCAGCGCGTCGTCGGCGCCGCTGGTGACGTAGACCAGGATCGAGTCGGTGCCGGGGTCGGATGGGCGCGGGGTCACGTCGGATTCTCGCGTTCGGCCGGGAAGACGCGCGCAGTATCGCAGCAAAGCGCCGCCCGGCGCGACCGTCGCGGATCCTGCCCCTGCGCGCCGGTGGCGCCGCGTGCTATGGGTCGCGCCGCGGCGCGCGGCCGATCGCGCGCGTGGGGGAGACGATGGCCGGTACCGTCTACGACGACCCGACATTCTTCGCGGGCTACGCGGCGCTGCCGCGCTCGGCCTCCGGGCTCGACGGCGCGCCGGAATGGCCGGCGCTGCGCGCGATGCTGCCGGATCTGCGCGGCCGTGCGGTGCTCGATCTTGGCTGCGGCTATGGCTGGTTCGCCGCCTTCGCCGCGCGCGCTGGCGCGGCGCGGGTGCTGGGCGTCGACGTCTCGGCGCGGATGCTCGCGCGCGCGGCCCAGATCAACGCCCACGCTGCGATCGAGTACCGCCAGGCGGATCTGGAGACCGAGGTCTTCGCATCCGCCGCATTCGACCTCGTCTACAGCTCGCTCGCCTTCCACTACGTCGCGGCCTTCGCCGACCTGCTGGCGCGGATTCGCGCGGCCTTGCGGCCCGGCGGCGCGCTCGTCTTTTCGGTCGAGCATCCGATCTACAGCGCGCCGACCGCGCCGGCCTGGCGCGAGACCGAGGATGGACGGCGGATCTGGCCGCTGGACCGCTATCTCGTCGAAGGTCCGCGCGAGGTCGAGTGGCTGGGCGCGCGCGTCGCCAAGCGTCACCGGCTGATGGCGACGACGCTCAACGCCCTGCTGGACGCGGGCTTCGCGCTGGAGCGCGTCGAGGAATGGGCGCCCAGCGCCGCCCAGATCGCCGCGCGCCCGGCGCTCGCGGCGGAGCGCGACCGTCCGATGTTCCTGCTGGTCGCGGCGCGTGCGCCGTCATGACGTCCGTCCGGCGCGCGCCTCCGCTTCGAGCCGCGCGGTCGCGGTCTCGATCGACTCTTCGAGGCGGCGCATGAATTCCGCCCGCTTGAGGCCGGCGGGCAGGTCGGGCAGGACTTCGACGACGATCCGTCCGGGGCGCTTGAGGAAGTGCCGCCGTCCCCAGACCAGCCCCGAATTGAGCGCGACCGGGGTGGTCGGCATCTCGAGCGCCTGCTGCAGCGCCGCGATCCCAGGCTGATAGGGCGCGTCCCCCGACGGCGCGCCCGGTTCGGTGCGTGTCCCTTGCGGAAATATCACAACCTGGCGTCCGGCCTCGCAGGCGGATCTGGCGTCCGCGACCATGGCCTTCAGCGCCCCCGCGCGGCCGGCGCGGTCGACGAAGATCATCCGCTGGTGGCGCGCGAAACGCCCATAGATCGGGATCGAGGCCAACTCCTTCTTCATGACATAGGCGGGATCGTCGGCCATCAGGAAGAAGATCATCGTGTCGAGCGCCGATTGGTGCTTGGCCGCGACCAGCCGCGGCCCGGTCAGCTGCGGGCCGCGCCACTCGAACTCCACGCCGACGATCCGGCGCAGCATCCACAGCACGCCGCGCGCCCAGACCGATCCGAGCCGGCGCAGCGCCGCGCGGTCGGCCGCGAGCAGCGGCAGCCCGCAGACGAGGAGCAATCCGGTCCATCCGAAGAAGCCCGCATTGAAGACCAGCGAGCGCAGCACGATCATCGCGATGCTCCGACATAGGGGCGCAGCAGAACGGCGAGCAGCTTGTGGTACTCGGCGATCACGAGCCGCAGCGAACCCGGCCACGCCCACCAGCGCTCGCGCCGGAAGCTGTCCGGTAGCACTGGATGCGCGACGATGCGGAGCTCGGGCATGGCGCGCCGGAATTCGATCAGGCTGCGCGGCATGTGATAGGACGCGGTGACCAGACGCAGGCTCGCGACGCCTTCGCGCTCTACCCAGCCGCGCGTCTCGGTCGCGTTGCCTTCGGTGCTTTCCGCCGAATAGCCGAGCTCGATGCAGCACGCGACCTCTTCGGGGGACTGGCGCTGGACGCGCAGGAGTTCCTGTACGTCGACGCCGCGATAGACGCCGGACACGAAGAGCTTGCGTGCGCGGCCCTGGCGCAGCAGCTCGACGCCGGTCGCCAGCCGCGCCGCGCCGCCGGTGAGCACGACGATGGCGTCGGTCGTCGTATCGTCGGTGGCCGGCTCGGATGGAATCGATTCGGCGAACCATACCAGCCCGCCGCCATAGGCGATGGGCATGGCCGCGAGGGCCAGCGCCAGCGCCCCCGCCCAGCGCGCGGGGCGGCTGCGGACGATCCTCATCGCGTGTCGCCGAGCAGCCCGCCGACCGCGGCGGCGAGATCTTCGTGCACGGCGACCGGCAGGATCTCGCGCGGCAGGCCGGCGGCCTGGGTCGTCGCACCATGGCCCGTGCGCACCAGGATCCTCGCCACGCCCGCCGCGGCGGCGGCCTGCAGGTCGCGCAGCGAGTCGCCGATCATGACCGCGCGCTCCGGCCGGACGCGGAACTGGCGCAGCGCGTCGAGCAGCATGCCCGGCGCGGGCTTGCGGTGGGTCGAGGGCGGTCCGGGCGCGTCGGTGCAGGCGAAGAGCGCATCGATTCGCGCTGCGCGCGCGGCAAGCCGCGTGCGCAATTCGTCGTGGATGCGCGCGAGCATCTCCGCCGGGATGATGCCGCGGCCCACGACGCTCTGGTTGGTGCACACGGCGACGCGGATGCCGGCCGCGTTCAGCCGTGCGACGGCCTCCGCGGCCCCGGCGACCATCTCGAGCTGTCCGGGCGTGCGGACATAGTCCGCGCGATCGACGTTGAGCACGCCGTCGCGGTCGAGCAGCACCAGATCCGGGCGGGTCATCTCAGGGCAGTCTCCGCAATGCGGCGCGCACCGTCAGGGCCGCGGCGACGCCGGCCAGGAGGGTGCAGGCCGGCAGCGGCAGGATCAACAATATCCAGTGCCAGGCGCCGAAATCGGGCATCGGCACCGCGCCGATGTCGACGAAACCGGAGCGCGCGACCTGGCGCGCCGCGGCGGCGAGCGCCAGCGCCGCGCCGGCGCCAAGGCATCCGCCGCGCGCCGCCGCGGCCATGGCGGCGCGCGCGA
>JBIKXN010000009.1:0-19306 GCA_044355765.1 Alphaproteobacteria bacterium | reverse complement strand
GCGCCGACCGGGCCATCCCTACACACGTGCCCTGCTGGCGTGCCGACCCGAGCGGCGGTATCGCGACGGCGCGCCCGACGAGCGCTCGCTCGTGCCGATTCCCGGCGCTCCGCCACGGCCGGGCGCGGTCACGCAGGGCTGCCGGTTCGTTCCTCGCTGCGCGCTGGCGCAGGACGAATGCCGCTCCGCGCGTGTCGGGCTCGAACCGGTCGGGGGCGACCGTTTCGTGCGCTGCCTGCGCTGGCGAGACGTCGCATGACCGCCCAGGCTCTGGTCGAGGCGCGCGGGCTGGGCAAGGTCTTCGACCTGCCGCGCGAGGGCTTCGGTCCTCGTCCGAGGCTGCGCGCGGTCGACGACGTGTCGCTGTCGATCGCCCCTGGGGAGGTCCTGGGCCTTGTCGGCGAGTCCGGATCGGGCAAGTCGACGCTTGGACGGCTTGTCCTGCGGCTGATCGACCCGAGCGCTGGCAGGATCGCCTTCGAAGGTCGCGACATCACCAATGCCTCGTCCCGTGCCCTTCGTCCGCTGCGCAGGCGGATGCAGATGGTCTTCCAGGATCCCTATGCCAGCCTCAATCCGCGCCGCAGCGTCGGCGACGCGATCGCCGAGGTCCTGGCGCTGCACGCGATCGGCGCGCCGCGCGAGCGCAAGGCGCGTGTCGCGGACCTGCTGCGCCGGGTGGGATTGTCGCCGGAGGACGCGGCGCGCCGTCCGCGCGAATTCTCCGGCGGGCAGCGGCAGCGCATCGCCATCGCGCGGGCGCTCGCGGTCGAACCGCGTTTCCTCGTCGCCGACGAGCCGGTCTCCGCGCTCGATGTGTCCGTCCAGGCCGGCATACTTGCGCTGCTGCGTGACCTGCAGGACGGCCTCGGCCTGGCGATGCTGTTCATCTCCCACGACCTCGGCGTCGTCGAAGTGATGGCCGACCGGGTGATGGTTCTCTATCTCGGTCGCGTGATGGAGGTGGCGCCCACGCGCGGGATCTTCACCGCGCCGCGGCATCCCTACACGGCGGGATTGCTCGCGGCGGCCCCGGCGCTCGCCGGCAAGCCCCGCCCCGCCGTTCAGCTGCGCGACGAGATCCCGAGCCCGGCCGATCCGCCTTCGGGCTGCGTCTTCCGGACGCGATGCCCCTTCGCGCTGCCGCGCTGCGCCGAAGAGGTGCCGGCGCTTCGGCCCGCAGGGGAGGGGCGCGCGATGGCGTGCCTGCGCGATGATCTCTCGTTCTGAGCGTCCGCCGGTGCTGGTCTTCGGCGGGCGCGGCTTCGTCGGCGCGGCCGCTGTGCGGCGATTGCTCGCGGACGGCGACCCGGTCCATGTCTTCGGCCCGGAAAGCGCGGTGCGCCTTCCCGCGGGCGCCGCGGAGATCCCAGGGTCGATCGAGGACGCTGGCGCGGTCGCCGCGGCGATCTCCCGTCTGCGACCCGGCGTGGTCGTGAGCTTCGCAGCCTTTTCCGCCGGTCCGATCGGATTGGGGCGCTCGGGAGAGGCCGATCCCGAGCGCACGCTCGCCGTGAACGTGCTCGGCTTCCGCAGGATGCTCGACGCCTGCGTAACGGCCGGTGTGCGCCGCGTGATCTGGACCAGTTCGACGGTCGTCTTCGGGCGGGCCGCCGACCCCGCCGCGCGTCTTGCGGAGGAGGCGCCTCGTCGGCCTCTGGTGGTCTACGGCCTCAGCAAGGTGCTCGCCGAGGATGTCGCGCGCTACTATCGCGATCGCCATGGTCTGGAGACGGTGGCGCTGCGCATTCCGCTGATGCTCGGCCCCGGGCTCTGGTATGACGGCGCGGCGAGCGCGCTCAAGTCGATGGTCGCCGCCGCGGCGCCCGGCGCCGCGCCGGTCTTCGCCGTGCCCGATGCCGCCTTCGATGCCATGCATGTCGAGGACGCCGCCGATCTCGTCGCCGCGCTACGCGACGCGCCGGCGGGACTGGCCGCGGTCTACAACGTCGCCGGCTTCACCACGACCTACCAGGAGATCGTCGCCGAGCTTGCGGCGCTGGTGCCCGGCTATCGTCCGTCGCTCGCGCCGCAGCGTCCCGAGATCGTCTACCCGCTTGTGTCCCAGGCGCTGCTCGAACGCGACATCGGCTGGCGCCATCGTCGCGGCCTTCGCCAGATACTCGCCGACATGCTCGCCGAAAGGAGAAACGCGTCGCCATGACCATCGACAATCGCATCGCCGCGCTCGGACTGCAGCTGCCTGCGCCGCGCACCCCCGCCTTCGCCTATGTCCCCGTCGCCGTCGATGCCGGTCTAGCCTGGGTCTCGGGGCAGTTGCCCTGGCGCGCGGACGGATCCTTGCCCCAGGGCCGTCTCGGCGCGGGCGTCGCGGTCGAGGCGGGCAGGGAGGCCGCGCGGCTCTGCGTCCTCAACGGACTCGCCGTCCTGCGAGAAACAATCGGATCGCTCGACCGGGTACGGCGGATCGTCAAGCTCGTCGGGTTCGTCGCGTCGGCCGAAGGCTTCGTCGAGCAGCCAGCGGTCGTCGACGGCGCCTCGCTTCTGCTCAAGGAGATATTCGGCGATGCGGCGCTCCACGCGCGCTCGGCGGTCGGCGTCGCCGCGCTGCCGCGCGGCGTGCCGGTCGAAATCGAATTCGTCGCCACCGTCGACGCCGCGTCTTGACGACCGCGCGCCGATACCCAGACCATGTGACCGCATCGATAATCCGGGGAGGGCCTGAAATGCCAAGTCGCCTGCGAAGACTGAAATCCTTCTGCGCGGCCTTCGCGCTCGCCGTTTGCGCCGCGACCGCGGCGACGGCCCAGGACGCGATGATCTATGGAAAATCCGATCCGGCCGCGAGGCCCGGCGGGAGGCTGACCGTCGGTTCGCTCACCGAGCCGCCGGCGCTCGACCCCTATCACCAGGGCGCCGATGCGCGCGTTCGGGTCACGGTGCTGTCGTACCAAGGGTTGTTCTACGAAGACGCGGCGGGCCAGGCGGTGCCGCTGCTGGCGGAGAGCTTCGCGATTTCGCCCGACGGCCTCGCCTATACGTTTCGGCTGCGCCGCGGGGTGAAGTTCCATACCGGCCAGACGATGACGTCGGCGGACGTCAAGTACAGCTACGACTATCTGCGCGATCCAAAGAACGGGTCGCCCGGCGCGGGCGATTTCTCGACCGTCGAGTCGATCGAGGCGCCCGACGACCATACGGTCGTGTTCAAGCTGTCGCGCCGCAACGGCCTGCTGCCGATCACGCTTACCCATCGCTATGGCGGCGTGATCCCGAAGGACTATTTTGCCGCGCCCGACGCGCGCACGCGGCTCAACGAGGTCTCGGTCGGCACCGGCCCTTTCCGTCTCAAGCAGTTCCGCCAGAACTCGGTGATCGTGCTCGAGAAGTTCAAGGACTACTGGCAGCCCGGGCTGCCGCATGTCGACGAGATCACCTTCGCCTTCATGCCGAATTCGGCGGCGATGGTGGTCGCCGCCCAGAACCGGCGCATCGACCTCGGGATCTTCACCCGCCCGCAGGACGCCGAGCAGCTGGCGCGGGTCCCGGGCGTGCGTCTCGTGCGCACGCCGTCGATGGGCCAGCGTTCGATCGATCTCGGATCCGAACATCCGCTGCTCAAGGATCCGCGAATCCGGCGGGCGATCGCGCTCGGGATCGACAAGGATGCCGTGATGAAGGCGTCGATCGCGGGCTACGGCCAGGTGATCGGCACCATGGTGGCCGGCATGCAGGAGCGCTGGGGGCTGCCGCTGGCCGAGACGCCTAACCAGAAGGTCGATCTAGACCGCGCGCGGCGGCTGCTCGCCGAGGCGGGACATCCGAACGGCTTCGAGATCGAGCTTACGACGATCATCGGCTACGACTGGATGGACGCGGCGGCTGTGACCATCGCCGACCAGCTGCAGCGCATCGGCATCAAGGTGAATATCCGAAAGATCGAGCTGGGCGTCTGGATCCGCAATTTCCAGAGCCGGCAGATGGGCTTCACCTTCAACGACTGGCCGACGTCGCCGGATCCCAGCCTGCTGTTCTACCGGCATTTCCGCGCGCAGCCGCTGGGCGCGGATTTCCGCAACTGGAACAACGCCGAGGCGAGCGCCTTGCTGGATCGCGGCCGCGAGGAATCCGACTACGCGGTCCGGCGCGCGATCTACAACGACTTCCAGAAGCTGCTCGCCGAGGAGGTGCCGACGATCATGCTGTTCTCGGCTGACCTGCTGACCGTGGAGCGCGACCGCGTGCGCAACCACCAGCAGCATCCGACGGGCTGGTATTTCGGCCTGATCAAGACCTGGCTCGCCGAATGAGCCGCCCGGACCCGCGCCGTCCGTCCATCCGGGCGGCGCGGGCCCGGTCTTTCCGGACCGTCGCATGCTCCGCATCCTCGCCGCGCGGCTGACCAGCGCACTCGTCGCCGCGCTGCTGTCGAGCGTCGTCGTCTTCGTGCTGATGCGCGCCGTTCCCGGCGACATCGTCGCGCAGATGCTGGGCCAGGCGAGCGATCCCGCCGCCGCGACAGCTCTGCGCGGCTTCTTCGGGCTTGACCGCCCGGTGCACGCCCAGTTCGTCGACTGGCTGGCGCAGGTGCTGCAGGGCGATCTCGGCCGCAGCTGGTACCAGGGCAAGCGCGTGTCGGCGCTGATCTGGGATGCGTTCGGCGTGACCTTCCAGGTGGCGTTGCTGACGCTGGTGCTGGCGACGCTGATCGGCGTTCCGCTCGGCGTCCTGGCTGGCATCGCGGAGGGCACGCGTCTCGACGCGGCGATCCAAACCTTTAATCTCGTCGGGCTTTCGGCACCTGTGTTCTGGGTCGGGCTGATGCTGCTGGTCGGCGCATCCTCGCTCTTCGCCTGGTCGCCGCCCTTCGCCTACATGCCGCCGAGCGTCGATCTCGCCGACAACATCGCCATCGTCATCCTGCCCGTGCTCAGCCTCGCGGTGCTGCAGGCCGCCGCCTACAGCCACTTCGTGCGCGACTGCATGGTCGCCGAACTGCGCCGCGATTATGTGCGCGCGGCCATCGCCAAGGGCCTGTCGCCGGCGCGGATCCATTTCAGGCACGCGCTGCGCAACATCCTGATCCCGCTCGTGACCTTCATGGGCCTGATCCTGGTCCAGATCCTCGGCGGCACGGTGGTGATCGAAAGCCTGTTCTCGCTGCCGGGTCTGGGGCGGCTGATCCTGTCGGGCATCCAGGGGCGGGACTATCCCGTCGTCCAGGGCGCGCTGCTCTTCGTCGTGGGCATCGCGATAACCATCAACCTGATCGTCGATCTGCTCTACGGGCTGATCGATCCGCGGTTGCGTCCGTGAGCCGCGTCGTCGCGCTGCTGCGCCGAACGTCCGGCCTGGAACGGCTCAGCCTGTTCCTGGTCGCGGTGTTCGGCGTGCTGATCCTGGCGCCCGAACTGGTCGCCCCCCAATCGCCGTTCGCGGTCGACCCGGCGCGCGCGCTGCGGCCGCCCTCCGCGGCGCACTGGTTCGGTACCGACGACGTCGGACGCGACGTCTTCGCCCGCGTCGTCCATGCGACGCGTATCACCCTGGGGCTCGTCGCCGGGGCGCTGCTGCTGGCCGCGGTCGTCGGCGGTACTCTCGGCCTCGTCGCCGGCTTTGCCGGCGGAGCCATCGATCTCGCCGCGGCGCGCGCGGTCGACGTGATCCTCACCTTTCCCCCGATCATCGCCGGGGTCGTGATCACCGGCATACTCGGTCCCGGCGCCGGCAATCTCGTGCTCGCGCTGGCCATCGTCTACATGCCGATGTTCTTCCGGATCGCCCGCTCCGGCGCGCTCGCGGAGAGCGGCAGGACCTATGTCGAGGCGTCGCGCGCGCTCGGTTTCGGCGGCCCCAGCATCCTGTTCCGGCAGATCCTTCCCAACGTCCTGCCGCTGGTGCTGCTGCAATACGTGATCCTGTTCCCGCTCGCCCTGCAGATCGAGGCGGCGCTGGGGTTCCTCGGTCTCGGGGTGGCGCCGCCGACGCCCGACTGGGGGGCGATACTGGAGCAAGGCAAGAATTTCATCCTTGTGGCCTGGTGGATCTCGCTCTGGCCCGGGGTGTTCCTGCTCGCCTCGGCCTTCGCAGTGATGGTGCTGGGACGGCTGCTGCAGGCGCGGCTCGGCGCGGGATGACGGGAAGGATCGACGCATGGCCATGTCGCTGCGGCTTTTCGAGGACCAGCTCGTGCCGGGGCAGCGGGTGTCGTGGCGGGCCGCGCCGCGCGCGATCTATGTGCGCAGCGGCCATGCCGAGATCGCTGGCGGCGGCGCATGGCGGCGGCTCGCCGCCGGCGAATGCGCGCTATCCGTCGATGCGGCGGAACTGGCGGGGGACGGCGAGATCTGGACCTTCGAGGTGGCCGCGCAGGGCGTCGCGACTGTCGCGCCCGTCGACCGGATGCGCATCGTGCTGGCGCACGACGTCGACCTGGATCCGTCCGGTCCTGTACTCCTGCGGGCAGACATGGTCGCCTTCCCACCGGATGCGGCGACGCCGCGGCATGGCCACAAGGGGCCGGGCATCCGGCGCCTGCTCCATGGCCGCCTTCTGGCCGAGATCGGCGGCGAGACGCGCATGCTCGGGCCGGGCGCAGCGTGGTTCGAGAGCGGCAGGGACGCGGTGGTCGGGCGAAACCTGGCGCCGTCCAGCGCCTTCGTGCGCGCACTCGTTCTCGATCCGGCGCTGAAGGGACAGCCGACCTTCGTTCCCTGGACCGCCGCCGATGCGGCGATGCCGCGCGGCGCGCGATCGACCCAGTTCTTCGACGAGATCGTCGCGCCGCCGCCGGCAGGGGGCAGTTGACAGCAGGGTGCGCGGCACGTAACCGGGCCTCGGCGTTTCCAGGGAGTCGATCCATGACACGCGCTTTCGTTTTCCCCGGCCAGGGGTCCCAGGCCGTCGGCATGGGCAAGCCGCTGGCCGACGCCTTCGCCTCGGCACGCGAGGTGTTCGAGGAGGTCGACGAGGCGCTGCGCCAGAAGCTGTCGGCGCTTATGTTCGCGGGCCCGGACACAGAGCTTGTCCTGACCGCCAACACCCAGCCGGCGCTCATGGCGGTCTCGGTGGCGGTGATCCGCGTGCTGGAACGCGAGTTCCGCATCGATCTTTCGGGCGTCGCTTCGCATGTCGCGGGCCATTCGCTCGGCGAGTATTCGGCGCTCGCGGCGGCCGGCGCGCTCGACCTCGCCGACGCTGCCCGGCTGTTGCGACTGCGCGGCGAGGCGATGCAGAAGGCGGTCCCCGTGGGCGACGGTGCGATGGCGGCGCTGCTGGGTCTCGATCTCGCCGTGGCGCAGGAAGTGGCGCGCGAAGCCGCCGGGAACGACGTCTGCGACTGCGCCAACGACAACGCGCCAGGCCAGGTCGTCGTCAGCGGCGCGCGCGCCGCGGTCGAGCGCGCCGTCGAGATCGCGAAGGCGAAGGGGGCGAAGCGTGCCGTCATGCTGCAGGTCTCCGCGCCGTTCCATTGCGCGCTCATGCGGCCGGCCGCGGACGCGATGGCGGAGGCGCTCGCCGCCGCCGCGATCGCACCTCCGCGCGTTCCGCTCGTCGCCAACGTGACCGCCGCGCCGACCAGCGATCCGGCGGAGATCCGCGACCTGCTGGTGCGTCAGGTGACCGGGCTCGTGCGCTGGCGCGAGAGCGTCTCGGCCATGAAGGCGCTCGGTGTGGACGTGCTGGTCGAGTGCGGCGCCGGGAAGGTGCTGACCGGCCTCGCCAAGCGCATAGAGCCGGAAATGGCGGCGACGGCGATCGGCGCGCCGGCGGAAATCGAAGCCTTCGCGAAATCGCTCTGACACGGGAAGGGCCACGGACATGTTCGACCTCGGCGGCAAGACGGCGCTGGTGACCGGCGCATCGGGCGGTATCGGCGGCGCGATCGCCCGGGCGCTGGCGGAGCAGGGCGCGCGCGTCGCTCTGGCGGGAACGCGCGGCGATGCCCTCGCGGCGCTGCAGGCCGAGATCGGCGTCGCTGCGAGCGTGGTCACGGGCGACCTTGGCGATGCGGCGGCGGGCGAGCGGATCTTCGCGGACGCCGAGAAGGCGCTGGGCCAGGTCGACATACTTGTCAACAACGCCGGCCTGACGCGCGACGGCCTCGCGATGCGGATGAAGGACGAGGACTGGCAGAAGGTGCTGGACGTCAATCTCTCGGCCGGTTTCCGGCTGGCGCGGTCGGCAATGCGGGGGATGATGAAACGACGCTGGGGCCGGATCGTCGGCATCACCTCGGTCGTCGGCGTGACCGGGAACCCCGGCCAGGCCAACTACGCCGCCGCCAAGGCTGGCATGATCGGCATGTCGAAGGCGCTGGCGCAGGAACTTGCCTCGCGCAATATCACCGTCAACTGCGTCGCGCCCGGGTTCATCGCCACGGCCATGACCGACGCCCTGGCGGCACCGCAGCGCGAGAGGCTGCTCCAGGCGATCCCGGTCGGACGGCTCGGGCAGGTCGGCGACGTCGCGGCCGCCGTCGTCTATCTCGCCTCCGAGGAGGCGGCGTACGTGACCGGCCAGACGATCCACGTCAATGGCGGGATGGCGATGATCTGAAGCCCGGAGGCCGCGTCCCGGGGTGCTGGCAAGCCGATGCAGGGTTGTGCTAACCAACCTTCGCTTCGCTATGCCCCGGGGGCGTCGGACCGGGCCGATTCCGGCGGCGCGCGCCTGGGTGATCCGGGGCGTCCGTGGCCGATGGATCGGATGGAACAGAGACCACCAAGCTGGAAAGGCAATCGAGATGAGCGATATCGCTGAACGGGTTAAGAAGATCGTCGTCGAGCACCTCGGGGTCGACGAGGCCAAGGTGACCGAGAATGCCTCCTTCGTGGACGATCTGGGCGCGGACAGCCTGGACACCGTCGAGCTGGTGATGGCGTTCGAGGAAGAATTCGGCTGCGAGATCCCCGACGATGCGGCAGAGAAGATCGCCACCGTGAAGGACGCGATCGCCTTCATCGAATCGCACAAGTAATCCGGTCCGGCGGGTCCCCGGACGAAGCGGTCGGTCTGGAGAATTCGGCATGCGCAGGGTTGTGGTCACCGGTCTCGGACTCGTGACGCCTCTGGGGTCCGGCGTCGAGGCTACTTGGAAGCGCCTCGTCGCCGGCGAATCGGGGCTCGGCGCGATCCAGAGTTTCGACGTCTCGGACCTGCCGTCCAAGGTCGCCGGGCAGGTGCCGCGGGGCGAGACGGCCGACGGCCGTTTCAATGCCGACGACTGGGTCCCGCCCAAGGACCAGCGGAAGATGGACGAGTTCATCGTCTATGGCATCGCTGCCTCGGAAATGGCGATCCAGGATTCCGGTTGGGTACCGCAGACGGACGAGGCGCGCGAGCGGACCGGGGTCATGGTCGGTTCCGGCATCGGCGGGCTCCAGACCATCTACGAGGGTTCGGTGACGCTCAAGGAGAAGGGGCCGCGGCGCATCAGCCCGTTCTTCATCCCCTCCGCCCTTATCAATCTGGTGTCGGGCCACGTGTCGATCCGGCACGGTTTCAAGGGTCCCAATCACTCCGCCGTGACCGCCTGCTCGACCGGTGTCCACGCGATCGGCGACGCCGCGCGCCTCATCGCGCTCGACGATGCCGATGTGATGATCGCCGGGTCGGCGGAAGCGGCGGTGTCGCGGCTCGGGATCGCCGGCTTCGCGGCGGCGCGCGCGCTGTCGACCGGCTACAACGACACGCCGACGCGCGCCTCGCGCCCGTGGGACAAGGGCCGTGACGGGTTCGTCATGGGAGAGGGCGCGGGCATCGTCGTGCTGGAGGAACTCGAGCACGCCAGGCGGCGCGGCGCGAAGATCTACGCCGAAGTCACGGGCTATGGGCTGTCGGGCGACGCGCACCACATCACGGCACCGCCCGAGGATGGCAATGGCGGGTTCCGGTCGATGCGCAACGCGCTGCGGCGCGCCGGCCTGCCGGTTGAGGCGATCGACTACGTCAACGCGCATGGCACGTCGACGCCGCTGGGCGACGAGATCGAGCTCGGCGCCGTAAAGCGCCTGTTCGGCGCGCATGCCTATCGGTTGTCGATGTCGTCGACCAAGTCCGCGATCGGGCATCTGCTCGGCGCCGCCGGCAGCGTCGAGGCGATCTTCTGCGTGCTTGCGCTGCGCGACCAGGTCGCGCCGCCGACGCTGAACCTGGACGACCCGTCCGACGGCTGCGACATCGATCTCGTCCCGCATAGCGCTAAGCAGCGGCCGATCCGCCATGTGCTGTCCAACTCGTTCGGGTTCGGCGGCACCAACGCGAGCCTCGTGCTGTCGCGCTTTGACTAGGGTCGCGCGCCGATGCGCATGATCGGCAGGATCCTGGCGTGCCTGGTCCTGCTCCTGGTCGCCGGCGGGCTTGCGGGCGGCATGCTCTGGAAACGCTACACCGCGCCCGGCCCCGCGGCCGCGCCCGTGATCGTATTGATCCCGCGCGGCGCGGGCGTCGAGGAGATCGCGGTTCGATTGATGGAGGCCGGCGCGATCGGCGAGCCGCGTGTCTTCGCCCTCGGCGCCTGGATCGAGGGTACGTTCCGGCAGTTCAAATGGGGCGAGTTCGAGTTCCCTGCGCGCGCGAGCCCGCAGCAGATTGCCGAGCACATCGTGCTTGGCCGGACCATCCAGCGTCGCCTCACCATCCCCGAAGGCCTCACCAACCGGCAGGTGGTGCAACTGGTCGCCAAGGCGGAGGGGCTTGAAGGCGACATCGTGCCGCGGCCCGAAGGCACGCTGATGCCCGACACCTGGTTCTATAGCTGGGGGGATTCGCGCGACCGCCTGGTAGAGCGGCAGCGGCAGGCAATGACCCGCCTGCTGCAGGAGCTCTGGCGGCAGCGCGCCCCCAACCTGCCGCTCAAGTCGCCGCAGGAGGCGCTGATCCTGGCTTCGATCGTCGAGAAGGAGACCGCGATTCCCGAGGAACGGCCGCGCGTCGCCGCCGTCTACATCAACCGTCTGCGGCGCGGCATGCGGTTGCAGGCCGACCCGACCGTCGTCTACGGGATCAACGACGGCGCCGGCCCGCTCGACCGGCCGATCACCCGCGCCGACCTCGAGACACCGCATGCCTGGAACACCTATCTGATCGACGGCCTGCCGCCGACCCCGATCGCCAATCCCGGCCGGGCCTCGATCGAGGCCGTCCTCAAGCCGGCGCAGACGGACGAACTCTATTTCGTCGCCGACGGCGCGGGGGGGCATGTGTTCGCGCGCACGCTGGCCGACCACAACCGCAACGTGGAACGTCTGCGCGCGCTGGAACGCCAGCGCGGCACGGTTCGCAACTGACGGCGTCGCGGCGCGCGCACGCGTGCGCGTCCGCGGGTCTATAGTCGCGCCGCGTCGAATCGTCGGCGCGGCTTTGGGAGGGGCGGCGGCAAGTGGGCGTATCGAGCATGACGGGGTTTGCCCGCGGCGCGGACGGCGACGCGGCCTGGCGATGGACCTGGGAGGCGCGCAGCGTCAACGGCCGGGGACTCGATCTGCGCGTACGGGTGCCGACCGGGCTCGACCGGATCGAGTTCGCGGCGCGCAACGCCGCGGGTGGACGTTTTCAGCGCGGCAGCCTGTCTCTCACCCTGACGGTCGAGGCGGTCGGCGGGCCGGGAGAGATGCGCGTCGATCGCGCGCGGCTCGCGGCCTATGCCGCGCTCGCCGCCGAGTTGCAGGCCGCCCATGGCTTCGCTCCGGCGCGCGCGGACGGCCTGCTCGCGCTGCGCGGCGTGGTCGATGCGTCCGACCGGGGGCTCGAGGCGTTCCTCGATCCGGCTGCCGGCTACGAGCCGCGCGTCCTCGCGACGCTCGAGCAGACGCTGGACGGGCTCCGGCGCGCAAGGGCGGCGGAAGGCGAACGGCTCGCCATCGTGCTGTCGGACCTGCTCGACATGGTCGCGTCGCTGACCGCGGCTGCCCGTGGTCGCGCGGCCGTCCAGCCCGCGGCGCTGCGCGCCCGGTTGGACTCGCAACTGACCGACCTCGCCGCGAGCGTGCCCGCGCTGTCGGCCGAACGCCTCGCGCAGGAGGTCGCCCTGCTCGCCACGAAGGCCGACGTCGCGGAGGAACTGGCAAGACTGGACGCGCATGTCGCCCAGGCGCGCGGCCTGCTCGCCGAGGGCGTACCGGCGGGGCGCAAGCTCGAATTCCTCGCCCAGGAGTTCAACCGCGAGGCCAACACGCTTTGCTCGAAATCGGCCGACCTCGAATTGACGCGGATCGGCCTCGACCTGAAGACGCAGATAGACCGCCTGCGCGAGCAGGCCGCCAACGTTGAGTGAGGCGCGGCGATGACGGTGCGGATCCCCCGGCGCGGCCTGATGCTGGTGCTGTCCTCGCCCTCGGGCGCGGGCAAGACGTCGATCTCCCGCGCGTTGCTGGCGCGCGAACGCGACCTGTCTATGTCCGTCTCGGTCACGACCCGGCCCAAGCGCCCGGGCGAAGTCGCGGGCAGCGACTATCATTTCGTCGACACCGAGACCTTCGGTCTGATGGTCAATCGCGGCGAGTTGCTGGAGCATGCCAAGGTGTTCGGCAATTACTACGGCACGCCGCGCGGACCGGTCGAGGCCAGCCTCGCAGCCGGACGCGACGTGCTGTTCGACATCGACTGGCAGGGCACGCAGCAACTGCGGCAGAGCGCGGGTCGGGATCTTGTCGCCGTCTTCGTCCTGCCGCCCTCGACCCGCGAACTCGAGAAGCGACTGCGCACGCGCGCCCAGGACACGCCGCGCGTCGTCGCCGAGCGCATGGCGAAGGCGGCCGACGAAATGAGCCACTGGCCGGAATACGACTATGTCCTGGTCAACGACGATCTGGCCGCCAGCACCGACGCGGTGATCGCTATCCTGGCCGCCGAGAGGCTGCGCCGCGAGCGCCAGACCGGGCTCGGCGATTTCGTCAAGTCGCTGCGGGAGGGGCGCTAGCCAGGTCGCGATAGGCGCGGGCCAGCGCGCAGAAGGCCTCGATGGTCAGCGTCTCAGCGCGTGCGCCCGGGTCGATTCCTGCGCGGGCGAGGCGGGGCAGCGGATCGACGCCGAGCGCACGCATGGCGCCGCGCAGCATCTTGCGGCGCTGGCCGAAGGCAGCCGCGACGACCCGTTCGAGCCATCCTGGATCCGCTGCCGCCAGTGGCGCATCGCGCGGAACCAGGCCGACGACCGACGAGACGACCTGCGGGGGTGGAACGAAGGCCGAGGGCGGCACGTCGAAGAGCCGGCGGACATGCCAGCGCCACTGCGCGGCGACCGCCAGCCTGCCATAGGCGTCGCTGCCCGGCGCGGCGGCAAGCCGTTCGACGACCTCCTTCTGGAGCATCACGGTGAGCGAAGCGAAGGCGTCCGGTCGGGCGAGCCATGCGATCAGCAATGGCGTCCCGACATTGTAGGGCAGGTTCGCGACGACGCGTCGCGGCGGCGTGCCGATCGCCGCGACGTCGGTACGAAGCGCGTCGGCGAGCAGGATCTCGAGCCGGCCGGGGGCGTGGGCGGCGATCTCCTCGAGCGCGGGCAGGAAGCGGCGATCGCGCTCGATCACGGTCACGCGGCGCGCGCCGGCGGCGAGCAAGGCGCGCGTCAGTCCGCCGGGGCCGGGCCCCACCTCGATCGTCGTGCCCGTCGCGAGATCGCCGGCAGCCGCCGCGATGCGGCGGGTCAGGTTGAGATCGAAGAGGAAATGCTGACCGAGAGACTTGCGCGCCATCAGGTCGTCGCGCCGGACGACCTCGCGCAGCGGCGGCAGCCCGTCGATCTCCCGGCCGTCGCGGTCCGCCGGCGCGCCAGGGTCCATCAACCCCGGATTTCCACGTTCGCCTGCCGGCGCAGGTCGCGCAGATAGCGTCGCGACAGCAATTCCAGACGCTGGCGCAGCAGCGTCTCCTCGATGTCCGATTTCGACGGCAGTCCCGATGGAGGCTCGTCGCGGGCGCAGGCGACAAGCACGACCAGGGTCGATCCCGAGCGGATCGGTTCGGAGCTCTGGCCCGCCCGCAACTGGCGCACCGTGTCGCGGATCGACGGATTGACGTCGGCGACGCGCAGACGCTGCGCTTCCGCCGGGGGCGCGATACGCAATTCGCGGGCGAGAGCGGCGAGACCGGCGCAGTCGCCGACCGACCTGCGGGCCGTCTCGGCCAACTGCTGGGAGGCGGCGAGCTCCTGGGCGTTGGCGGCGGGGAAGACGAGCTGGGTGAGGGCGACGACGGCTTCGTCGGGCGGAGCGGTCGCCACCGCCCGGCGATTGCGCAGCCCCAGGATGTAGTACCCGCCCGGCGAACGGATCGGCTGCGACACCTCGCCGACGCGCATCGACTTGACCGCGGCGTCCAGTTCGGCGTCGAGCTGCCCCTCCTGCACCCAGCCGAGATCGCCGCCGGAGCCGGCGGTCGCACTGCGCGAGAACTGCTGGGCGACCGCCGCGAAGCCGACGCCGCGCTGGATCTGCTGGATCAGGCTGGCCGCGGTCTGCCGGACCTCGTCGTCCTGGTCCGGGTTCTCGACCGGCAGGAATATCTCGGCGAGCAGGAATTCCGGGGAACCCTGGCGCGCCTTGAGTCCTTCGTAGACTTCGTCGATCTCGTCGTCGGCTATCTGCACCTGCGGTCGCAGCCGGCGCTGGATCAGCTTCTGCCAGACCAGCGCTCCGCGGACCTGCTGCTCGAGGGCGGATATGGCGATCCCGCTCTGCTCGAGCAGCCGGGCCAGCTGGCCGCGAGGTAGCCGGTTGGCCTGCTCGATGCGTGCGATCGCATCGGCGACCTCGCGGTCGGTGGCGAAGATGCCCAGCCGCGATGCTTCCTGTCCCTGGACCTTCTCGTCGATCAGCGCGCGCAAGGCCTGGGACTGTACCCGCCGGCGGTTGTCGTCCGAGTTCTCGAGCCCGGAGCTCGCGAGGGTGAGGCGTACCCGGTTCTCGACGTCGCGCGCGGAGATGACCTCGTCGTTGACGAGCGCGACGATGCGTTGTTGCGCTCCGGCCGGCAGCACGGAGGCCAGCAGGATCAGGAAGACGGTCAGGAAGGCGGCGCAGCGGCGCATCGGTAACCTCTGTCGCGGTCGGTCGCTCTGATCCGTCATAGCATCGCCGGGCGCCGGAGGCATCCTTCGCAGCCGGGGGTGCGCTCCCCGGCCTCAGCCGTCTTCCTGATGGAACAGGATGGCGGCGCCGAGCAGCGCGGTGATGGTCGCGGGAGACCAGGCGGCGAGGTGCACAGGTATCGCCCGGCTCAGCCCGAGGGCTGCGACCAGATTGGAGGCGAAAAAGACCAGGAAGCCGGCGCCGAGGCCAAGGAGGGTCATCGACAGGGCGCCGCCGCGACGTGGTGGCCGGAGACTGACCGTGGCGGCGATGAGCACCATGGCCGCCAGAAGAAGGGGGCTGGCCAGCAGACGGTGCAGGTGCAGAAGATGGCGATGTCCCGAAAATCCCGCGCGCTCCAAGGTTCCGACGAAGGCCGGCAACTCCCATACCGGGATCGTTTCGGGCGCGGCGAAGGCGTCCTGGATCTGCGCCAGGGTCATGTCGGTGGGCAGCCGCATGTTGGGCTCGAATCGCGGGGCCAAATCCGCCCGCGTGACCGTGGCGTCGGTCAGAACCCAGGCTCCGGCCTCGAGCCGTGCCGCGCGGGCATCGATGCGCGACGCGAAGCGCTCCGCCGGATCGGTCGCCTGGCGCGGACGTTCGTAGGTCCAGATGACGACGTCGAAAAGTTCCATGCGCGACGACACCACGCGCAGGGCATGAATGACTGCGCCGCCTCCGGCGCTCGCCTGCCGCAGCCAGAAACCGTTCTGGGCGGCGGCGCTGCTGGCGCTTCGGCCCCGGAAAAGCGCCGATTCCGAGGCCTCGTAACGCGCGTAGAGCGTGGCCGCCACGGGATTGAGGAGCGTGACCCTGGTCGCGCCGACCAGCAGCGCGACGAGTATCACCGGCGTCAGAAACCGCCAGACCGAGACGCCAGCCGCGCGGATTACGGTCAGCTCCTGGCTCCGGGCGAGGCGCCAGAAGCAGATCATCGCGGCGAACAGGACCGCGAAGGGCACGACGTCCATCATCAGATGCGGGAGCTTGAGCAGCGAAAGGTTCATCAGCACGCTCAGCTTCACGTCGAAGCGCTGCGCGCGCCTGACCAGTTCGACGGTGTCGAGCAGGTAGATCACCAGCGCCAGGGACGACAGCACGGCCGCGAGCCAGAACCCGAAACGGCGGGCGACATAGCCGGCCAGCGCGCCCGTCATGCCGGCGCCCCCGGACCAAGCCCCGGCGGCGCGTCCGGCCGGGAGATCCGGCGGATCAGACGGCCCGGCGGTCCCGCGGCCAGCCACCAATATCCGACGGCGATCGGAACCATCGTGCTGAGATAGATCAGCGGCGTCAGCGCGGGCCATTTGGCGACCGCGTTCTGCGCCGCGATGCTGGCGGTCTGGATCGCCGCCGCGACCGCGACGGCCGCGACGACCCTGCGCGCGATCCCGCGCCGGTCGTGCTCTCCGGGCACCAGCGCCGCGAGCGCCACCAGGGTCAGGGCGAGCGCGAGAAGCGGCGACGCCAGCCGGCTATGTCCCTCGGCCCGCAGCCGGTCGAGGTGCTGGCGGTCCATCGCGTCGCGCGGGGGACCCAGCAATTCGTGCAGAAAGCGCTCGCGCGGCTCCCGCCAGCGTTCGCCCGCCTGCTCGACCGCGCGTCCCAGATCGACGCTGTAGCGATCGAAATAGAGCATCCGCAGCCGCCCGGAGCGACTGTCGTATTCCTGGCGGTTTCCGTTCACCAGGATGACGCGCGGCCCGTCCTCGGCGACGGCCAGCCGGCCGCTCTCGGCGATCATAGAGACGACCTGCTCGGGGCGTCGCGCATCGTGCAGGAGCAGTCCGATCAGATCGCCGGACGGATCCCGTGCGCGCACATAGACCGTCACGTTCTGGCTGACGACGTTGAACGTGCCCTCCCGGAGCATGATCCCCGCGAAATCGTTGCGTATCGCCGAGTCCAGATCCTTGAAGTCGCGATAGGCGAGCGGCAGGAAATAGAGCGAAAGGGCGTAGCCCGTCATCGTGGCCAGCCCGGCGACCGCGACCGCTGGTCGGGCGATCTGCAGCGGCGACAGCCCGGCCGCGCGGATGACGATCAATTCGCTGTCCGAGATCAGCCGCTGGTAGGTGAACAGGACCGCGGCGAAGAGCGCGATCGGCAGCAGCAGCCACAGGAAGCTGGGCAACAGCAGCAGCGTCAGCGCGAAGAAAGTGCCCAGGCTCAGCCCGCGGTTGACGATCAGCTCGATGAACCGCAGCGACTGGGTAAGCCAGATGGCGCAGGTCAGGGTCACCGCCACCATGGCGGTGACCGTGGCGATCTGCCGGAAGACATAGGCGTTCACGAGACGCATCGGCGCCTCTATACCACGGCGGGCGAGGGCCGGGGGCGGTCGGCGAGGCCGCCAGTTGCGCCTTCCCTGACATGGCAGAATCGCTACATTGGCCGACGTTGCGGCCGATGGCCGCCGTCCGGAAAGTCCTGGGAAGGAAGCTTCATGAAGATCGCGTTCGCCAAGCCCGAGATCCCCGTCAAGGGAACCTATGTCGTGGGCGTGCACGAGGAGCGCAAGCTGACCGGCGCGGCGTCCGCCCTCGACAAGCAGATGGGGGGGCGGCTTTCTGCCGCGCTCGCGGCCAGCCGTTTCAAGGGCCGCAAGGGCGAGACGCTCGACATCCTCGCACCGCACGGGATCGAGGCACGCCGGGTGGTCCTGCTCGGCCTTGGCAAACCGGCGGATCTCGGGACGCTGCGGCTGCAGCGCATCGGCGGCTCGCTGGCGGCGCATCTCAATCGTCTCGGCGAGACGGTGGCGGCGGTCGCCGTCGACGTGCTGTCCGATGGCACCCCGGCGCTGCCCGCAGTGGCTGCGAACCTGGCCTATGGCGCGAGGCTGCGGTCCTGGCGCTTCGGCAAGTATCGCACCGCCGAAAAGCCCGAACAGAAGCCCAGCCTGGAGAGCCTTACCTTCGGGCTTGCCGCCCATGCCGACGCCAAGCGTCTGTTCGGTCCGTTGGCGCGGGTCGCCGACGGCGTCGATCTGGCCCGCGAGGTGGTTTCGGAACCGCCCAACGTCCTCTATCCGCAGAGCTTCGCGGAACGATGCAAGGAACTGCGCAGCCTCGGCGTTTCGGTCGAGGTCCTCGACGAGAAGCAGATGGCGCGGCTCGGCATGGGGGCCCTGCTCGGCGTGGCGCAGGGCAGCGTCCGGCCGCCGCGGCTGGTGGTCATGGAATGGCGCGGCGCGTCCAGCCGGCGCAAGGCGCCGATCGCCTTCTGCGGCAAGGGGGTCACCTTCGACACCGGCGGCATCTCCCTGAAACCCGGCCCCGGGATGGAGGACATGAAATGGGACATGGCCGGCGCCGGAGCGGTCCTCGGGGCGATGGCGGCGCTCGCGGGGCGCAAGGCGCGGGTCAACGCGGTCGGCGTCGTCGGACTGGTCGAGAACATGCCTGACGGCAACGCCCAGCGCCCCGGCGACATCGTCAAGACGATGTCTGGCCGCACCATCGAGGTGCTGAACACCGATGCCGAGGGCCGCCTCGTCCTGGCCGATGTCTGCTGGTACACGCAAGATCGCTTCAAGCCCGTTGCGATGATCGACCTCGCGACACTGACCGGGGCTATCATCATCGCGCTGGGTCACGAGTATGCCGGCCTGTTCGCCAACGACGACGCGTTGGCGCAGCGGCTGGAAGCGGCTGGCCGTTCGACCGGCGAGCGGCTGTGGCGGATGCCGCTGGGCGAGGCGTTCGACCGCATGATCGATTCCGACGCCGCTGACGTGAAGAACATCTCGTCGGACCGCGGCGCCGGCTCGACGATCGGCGCGGTCTTCATCCAGCGCTTCGTCAACAACGTGCCCTGGGCGCATCTCGACATCGCCGGCACGGTGTGGAGCAAGAAGGACCATGCGCTGACGGCCAAGGGCGCGACGGCCTATGGCGTTCGCCTGCTCGATCGTCTGGTCGCCAGGTTCTACGAGGAGAAGGCGGGCTGACCGAGATCCGCTTCTATCAACTGACATCCACCTCGCTCGAGCAGGCGCTGCCGCGCGTGCTCGAGAAGGTGTTGGCCGCCGGCGACCGCGCGGTCGTGGTCGCCGGCTCGGACGAGCGGGCCGAGGCCATCGCGGCCGCGTTGTGGACCTATGACGACCGCAGCTTCCTGCCCCATGGGACTGCCAAGGACGGCGCGGCGGCCGACCAACCGATCTGGATCACCACCGCCGTCGAGAACCCGAACGAGGCGCGCATGCTGGTGCTCGTGGACGGGGTCGAGCCGCCCGATCTCGCCCCATGGCCGGGCCTGTGCCTGTT
>JBIKXN010000221.1:0-6193 GCA_044355765.1 Alphaproteobacteria bacterium | reverse complement strand
CGCTGGGCCTCGACGATCCCGTGATCGACGTCGCGATCACGCCCAACCGCCAGGACTGCCTGGGCGTTCGCGGCATCGCGCGCGACCTCGCCGCCAAGGGCATCGGCCGGCTGAAGCCGCGCCGCGTCGAGCCGGTGCCGGGACGCTTCGCGAGCCCGCTTTCCGTGCGCTTCGACCTGCCGGCAGATGCGGCGAACGCCTGTCCCTATTTCGTCGGCAGGATGCTGCGCGGCGTCCGGAACGGCCCCAGCCCGCGCTGGCTGCAGGATCGGCTGACCGCGATCGGCCTGCGTCCGATCTCGGCGCTGGTCGACATCACCAACTTCATGACCTTCGACATCTGCCGGCCGCTGCACGTCTTCGACGCCGCCAAGGTCGAGCGCGGAATCGTCGTGCGCCTCGCGCGACCGGGCGAGACGATCGCCGCGCTCAACGGCAAGACCTATACGCTGTCCGGCAGCGAGACCGTGATCTCGGACGAGGGCGGCGCTGCCGACGGTCTGGGCGGAGTGATCGGCGGCGAGGAGTCGGGCTGCACCGAGGCGACGACGGACGTCTTCGTCGAGGCCGCCCTGTTCGACCCGATCCGCACGGCGCAGACCGGCCGCGCGCATCAGATCCTCTCGGATGCGCGCTACCGCTTCGAGCGCGGCATCGACCCCGAGGCGGTGATCGACGGCATGGAAGCCGCGACCCGGATGATCCTGGACCTGTGCGGCGGCGAGGCGAGCGAACTCGTCGTCGCCGGCAAGGCGCCCGAATGGCGGCGGAGCTACCGCTTGCGCAAGGAGCGGGCGGCCACGCTGGGCGGCGTAGACGTCCCGCCGGCCGAGCAACGACGCATCCTCGAGGCGTTGGGCTTCGCGGTCGAGGAGCGCGGCGACGCCTTCGAGGTCGCGCCGCCGTCCTGGCGCCAGGACGTCCATGGCGAAGCCGACCTCGTCGAGGAGGTCGGGCGCATCTGGGGCTACGACCGGATCGCCGCGGTTTCCATGCCGCGCGACTCGGCGCTGCCCGCGCCGGCGCTGACGCCCGCCCAGCGTCGCGTGCGCGATGCGCGCCGCGCGCTGGCCGGGCTTGGGCTGGTCGAGGCGGTGACCTTCTCGTTCATGCAGAAGAGCGTCGCGGCGCTGTTCGGCGGCACGAACCCGACGCTCGAACTGCTGAACCCGATCTCCAGCGATCTCGACTTCATGCGGCCGACGATCGTTCCGAACCTGCTTCTGGCCGCGAAGCGCAACGCCGATCGCGGCCTCGGCGGTTCGGCGCTGTGCGAGGTAGGGCCGCAATTCGCCGACGACACGCCGGCCGGACAGTCGATGATGGCGACCGGCCTGCGCAGCGGCGACGTGGCGCCGCGCAGCTGGGGCGCCAAGCCGCGCGCCGCCGACGCGCTCGACGCCAAGGCCGACGCGCTGGCTCTGCTGCAGTCGCTTGGAGCGCCGGTGGAGAACCTGCAGACCACGCG
Source organism: Alphaproteobacteria bacterium (assembly GCA_044355765.1). Classification (GTDB taxonomy): domain Bacteria; phylum Pseudomonadota; class Alphaproteobacteria; order CACIAM-22H2; family CACIAM-22H2; genus CAIOSQ01. The sequence continues at coordinate 4,725 of JBIKXN010000221.1, read as the reverse complement.
CGACGCGCCGTCCTGGTACCATCCCGGCCGCTCTGGCTGCCTGCGGCTGGGCGCCAAGATCGTCGCGGTGTTCGGCGAACTGAGCCCGCGCGTTCTGGCGGCGATGGATGTGCGCATGCCCGCGGTCGCCTTCGAGGTGACGCTCGACGCGGTGCCGATGCCGAAGGCCAAGGCCGGCCGCGCGCGACCGCTGCTGAAGCTCGCCGCGCTGCAACCGGTCGAGCGCGACTTCGCCTTCCTGGTCGGCACGGCCGTCGAGTCCGAGAAGCTGGTGCGCGCGATCCGCGGCGTCGCCAAGGAGATCGCCGCGCAGGCCTCGATCCTGTCGGTCGCCGTCTTCGACGTCTACGACGGCAAGGGACTGCCCGAAGGCCACAAGTCGGTTGCGCTCGCGGTGCGGCTGCAGCCGGCCGAACGCACGCTGACCGAGGCCGAAATCGACGCCATCGGCCAGCGCATGGTCGCCGCCGCCGCCAAGGCGACCGGCGCCGTGCTGCGTGGCTGAGGTCGCCGCGCCAGCGCTCAGCGGCCCAGGCCTAGGCGTTTCATCTTCGACCAGAGGGTGACGCGGGAGATCCCGAGCGCGGCGGCGGCGGCTAGCACGGCGATTTCGCCCAGCGTTCGGAGCGCGACGACGGTCGAATAGGCCAGGATTCGCTTGAGGTCGCGCTCGCGCAGGGCGAGCAGGGCCGCGGCCAGCATGGTCGCAGTGCCGGCGACGACGAGCAGCGCCATCCAGTCGTCGCGGTCGCCGAACAGCGGATCGACGCGCGCCAGCAGATAGACGCCAAGCTTCACCATCGTGGCCGAATGGAGATAGGCGCTGACGGGCGTCGGTGCCGCCATCGCGTTCGGCAGCCAGAAATGGAGCGGAAACTGGGCCGACTTGGCGAACGCACCGGCGATCAGCAGGAACATCGCTACGCCCGTAGCGGTTCCGCCACCGCGCAGCTCCGGAGAGACGATCACCTCCGAGATCCGCAGCGTTCCGCTCGCGGTCGCCAGCAGGACGATCGCCGCGAGCAGCGCCAGGCCGCCGGCGATCGTCACGAGCAGCCCCTGGAGGGCGGAGCGCCGCGCGTCGGCGCGTTCGTGGTCGTAGGCTACCAGCAGGAATGACGCGAGCGACGTCAGCTCCCAGCAGACGAACAGAAGGATGAAGTCGTCGGCGAGCACGGCACCGAGCATCGACGCCTGGAAGAGCAGCAGCGCCGGAACGGCGCGCTCGCGCGCCTGCGACTGGGCCAGATATGCGCCGGCATAGGCGAAGACCAGGGCGCCGATTCCCGTCACGAGGCAGGCGAAGGCGACCGCCAGCCCGTCCGCCCGCAGGGCGAACGAGATGCCGAGGCTGGGGGCCCAGGGCAGGGCGACGTCCACGGACGTGCCCGCGACCACGCGGCTGGCGATGGCGACGGACATCGCGAGGCCGGCGATGGACGTCGCGCAGCCGAGCAGGTATCGCCCGCGCGGCATGAACGCCGCGATCAACGCGGCGAACAGCGGCAGCGCCACGACGGCGGAAAGCAGGCGTTCGTGCAGGAGCGCGTCCATCGGACACGCCGTGTGCATGCGCCGTGCCAGCGTCGATTCCCGCGCTGGACGCGCAGAAACGCGGCCCGGGAAGCGCTCGGCGTTAAGCGCCCTTTACGCGCGGCCGGGCGACGGTTGCGCGCGCTTGACGCAACCCAGGCGGCTGCGCGCCCCGCGTCAGCCGTGCGCGGCGCGGCTGTCGGCGGGCGCCTGCTCGCGCGCCGTCATGCCGTAGTCGCGCATCACCGAAGCGACGCGCAGACGATAGTCCCGGAAGATCCCGTCGCGGCCCTTGGCCTGCGCGATGCGGTGGCCCTCCAGCGCGCGCCAGCGCGCGACGGCTTCCTCGTCGCGCCAGAACGACACCGACAGCAGCTTGCCCGGCTCGGTCAGGCTCTCGAACCGCTCGACCGACACGAATCCGTCGATCCGCGCGAGATCGGCGCGCAGTCCGGCCGCGAGTTGCATGTATTCGTCGCGCCGGCCCTCCGCGGGCCAGACTTCGAAGATGATCGCGATCATCGTTGCATTCCTCCGTGGGATGGCCTGGCGCCTCGCCGCAGCGCGCGGACGAAGCGTCGTCCGATCTCCTGCGCGGGCAGACGGCCGGGTCGGAACCAGCGCGGCGTCCAGTTGAGCGCGCCGAGCAGCATCAGGCGCAGCAGGGCGCGATCCTCGCCGGCCGGGATCGGTAGCGCGTCGACCAGTGTGCGGAAGCGCGCCTCGTAGGCGTCGCGCTGCGCGCGCAGACGCTTGCGGATCCGCGCCGACGCGACGGGAAAGTCGGGCGATACGATCGACGCCGTGCCGCGCGAACCGAGCAGCGCCGCCAGATGCGCGCCAGCTGCCGCTTCGAGGCGGCGCCAGGGACCGGCCTCGCGGGCGATGGCGCGGTCGACCGCGGTGCCGATGGCGTCGATCGCCGCGCCATGGACGGCGGCGAACAACTCTTCCTTCGACGCGTAATGATAGTACAGCGAGCCCGCCTGCATGCCGGCTGCCCGGGCGATGTCGCGCATGGAGGTCGCGTCGTAGCCGCGCGACGCGATCGTTCGCGCGGCGGCGGCGAGCAGCGCCGAGCGTCGGTTGTGCTGGCGCGGCGCCGCCACCCGCGCGCCGGGTGCGGCTGGACCGGAGCGGCCCGCGATACCCATTCTCGTTTTGTCCATTTAGCGAACGATTGTTCGGTTTTTCTCCCGCTGCTATATATTTCGCTTGCGGGCTCCGGAAAGGGCCCGCGCGGCGCGAGGAAACGTCGGATGAGCTTGGTCTACGACCCTAGGGACGCGGCGGTCCGGGCGGACCCGTTCCCGCTGTTTCGCCGGCTCCAGGACCAGGATCCCGTCCATTGGAGCGCTCCGCTGCGTGCCTGGATCGTCACCCGGTACGAAGACGTGCGCGCGGTGGCGACCAACCGCGAGATGTCGCCGGACCGTCTGGCGCCGTTCTATCGTTCGATGCCCGACGCCACCCAGCGGACCCTCGGCGAGGTGATGCGCTATCTCAACCTGTGGATGGTGTTCCGCGACCCGCCGGAGCACACGCGGCTGCGTGGCCTGATGGCGAAGGCGTTCACGCCGCGCGCGGTCGAGACCCTGCGTCCGGGCGTGCAGGCGCTGGTCGATATGTTGCTGGACCGCGTCGCCGCGCGGCTCGATGCCGACGGCGAGGTCGACTGGATCGCGGAAGTCGCCGGGCCGCTGCCGGCGCTGGTGATCATGGACATGCTGGGCGTTCCGCGCGATGCGGTCGGTCCGATGAAGGAATGGTCCGACGAGATCGCGCTGTTCCTCGGCTCCGCCCGTTCGGCCCCCGACAAGTACGAGCGGGCGCGCCATGGCGCCCACGAGATGGCGGAGTATTTCCGCCGCGTCATCGCCGAGCGCCGCGCCGCGCCGCGCGACGACATGATCAGCGCGATGATCGCCGCGCGCGACAGCGGGCAGTCGCTCAGCGAGGACGAACTGGTCGCGTCCTGCATGCTGCTGCTCTTCGCCGGCCACGAGACCACAACCAATCTGATCGGCAACGCGGCCCTGCTGCTGGCGCTCCATCGCGACCAGCAGGACAGGCTACGCCGCGAGCCGGGCCTGATCGAACCAGCCATCGAGGAGGTGCTGCGCTTCGATGGACCGAGCGGTGGCCTCGCCCGCGTGGTCGCGACCGGTCACGAATTCCAGGGCAAGCGGCTCGCCGAGGGAGACCGGGTCTTTGCGATGCTCAATGCCGCCAATCGCGATCCGCGCGCCTTCGCCCGGTCCGATTCGTTCGATGTCGCGCGCATGCCCAATCGCCATGTCACCTTCGGCTTCGGTCTGCATTTCTGCCTCGGCGCGCCGTTGTCGCGGATCGAGGGACAGGTCTGCCTCGCAGAAACGCTGCGCCGCTTCGGCGACCTGCGCCTGGCGCGGCCGCCCGAGACGCTCGAGTGGCTCGACGCGCTGATCATGCGCGGCGTCAAGTCCCTGCCTCTGGTCCTGGAGCGCGCGTGACATGGTCGACATCGTCCTCGGCCCCGCGATCCGCACCCCGCTCGGCGTGTTCGGCGGCGCGTTGCGCGGCGTGAAGATGACGGACCTGGCCGCGCATGCCGTGCGCGCGTGCCTCGCCCATGCGGCGCTGCCTGCCGGCGCGGTCGACCACATCGTCTTTGCGACCACGGTGCCGAGCGACAGCGACTCGCTCTTCGCGCCGCGCGTGGTCGGCGTGAAGGCTGGATTGCCGGAGGAAGCCGGCGCGCTGGGCGTGACCCGCGCCTGCGCGTCGGGTCTTCAGGCCCTGCTCGGCGCGCACCAGCAGGCGGCGAGCGGGCATTCCGCGATCGCGATCGCGGCCGGGGCCGAGAGCTACAGCCGCGCGCCCTTCGCCGCGACCGGCCTGCGCTGGGGCGCGGCGCGCGGTCCGCAGACCCTCGACGACATGCTCGACTGGGCCTATCGCTGCCCGTTCGGCGGCGAATACATGGGCGAGACGGCGGAGACGCTCGCCGCCGAATTCGGCCATGGACGCGAGGCGATGGACGCCTGGGGCGCGATGAGCCAGGCGCGCGCTGTGGCGGCGCAGGACAGCGGGTTCCTTGGACGCCAGATCGCGCCGCTGGAGGCGCCGGACGGGCGGACGACGCGTCTGGTCGCTCGCGACGAGGGACCGCGCCGCGACGCGACGCCGGCCAAGCTCGCCACGCTGAAGCCG
>JBIKXN010000220.1:0-6194 GCA_044355765.1 Alphaproteobacteria bacterium | reverse complement strand
TCGACACCGACGCTCTCTGGCCTGTCGCCTACGCGGAGGGCGTCTCCTACGCGCCCAGCAGCGTGTTCGACTCCGAAGGGCGGCTGCGCGGCGCGCTGCGGCTGAACTTCACCCTCAACGACGAGGCCGCGCTCGAGGAGGGCGCGCGCCGTCTGGCGCGCGCGGTCGAGCGCCATCTGCAGAGCCCCCGCGACGGCGGATCGGCACGCGAGGAGTCAGGCGCATGAGTTTCCTTCCCGCTCCCGCCGCCCAGCGCGGCGAAGACCGCTTTCCGCCCCGCGCGCATCTGCGGCGCGGCGACGTGGCGCGCGCCGAGACGATCGGCGATCTGCGCGCGATGGCGATGCGGCGGCTGCCGCGCTTCAGCGCCGAGTACCTGGAGGGCGGCGCCGAGGAGGAGAAGGCGCTGGCGCGCAACCGTACGGCGTTCGATCGCTGGATCTTCAAGCCGCGCGTGCTGCGCGACCAGACCCGCCGCGATCTCGGACGCACGATCTTCGGGCGCCGCAGCGCGCTGCCCTTCGCGATCGCGCCGACCGGCTTCAACGGCCTGCTCTGGGATCGCGCCGATCTCTGCCTCGCGCGCGCCGCCGCGGCCGCCGGTATACCCTACGGCCAGAGCACCGTGTCGAATGTCCGGATCGCCGAGTCCGGCGCGGTGCCGGGCGTGCGCCACTGGTTCCAGCTCTACGCCTTCGGTCCCGACGAGGTCTGGCAGGGCCTGTTGCGCGAGGCCGATGCGGCGGGCTGCGAGGCCTTGCTGTTCACCGTCGACACCCATGTGCCGGGAAACCGGGAGTGGGACCGCCGCAACTATGCGCGGCCGCTGCAACTGTCGCTGCGTTCCAAGCTGGACATGCTGATGCATCCCGTCTGGCTCGCGCAGGTTCTGGGCAGAGGCATCCCGAAATTCGTCAATCTGGAGCCATTCGTGCCGCAGGACCAGCGCGACGCGTTCGGCATCTGGCGCTGGATCGGCGGCAACCAGCGCATGGACCTGGACTGGGATCTGGTCGCGCGCCTTCGTGCGGCGTGGCCGCGCAAGCTGGTCCTCAAAGGCATCCAGCACGAGGAGGATGTCCGTCGCGCGGTCGCCGCCGGTGTCGACGGCGTCGTTCTCTCCAACCATGGGGGGCGCCAGATGGATCGTGCAGTGGCCCCGATCGAGCTCGTCGCCGCCGCCCGCGCGATCGCAGGGCCGGATTTCTGCATTCTCGTGGATTCCGGCTTCCGCCGCGGAAGCGAGATCATGCAGGCGATCGCGCTGGGCGCTGACGCGGTCCTGCTCGGCCGCGCGACGCTCTACGGCGTCGCCGCCGGCGGCGAGGCCGGCGCGGCGCAGGCGATCGAGATCCTGCGCAGCGAGATCGACCGCAACCTCATCCTGCTGGGCCTCAACGCGGTCGACGAACTGACCCCGGACATTCTCCACCCGGCGTGAGCGGGCGGGCGTCCCAAGGCGCCCGGAAGCGGAATTTCCGGGCCGATCCGGCGGCCGGGCAGGTTCCGACAAGGTTTTCCATGTCCGGGCGGTTGCAGAAAATCGACTATCGTGCGAATTCAGAGCCGAGGGGTTTTCGTTTCCGCCGCGTTGCGGCGATGCCTCTCGGCGCGATCCAGTCTGGAGACGCAGCGTGACCGCATCTGCCGACCAAACCGGCGCTCCAGGGATGGGCTACGCCACCAAGCTGTCGCGCAAGATGCTGCCCTGGCTGACGGCGGTCGTCATCGCCTTCGGGCTGCAACTGGCCCTGACCGGCAAGATCTGGCCGGAAGTCGAGCAGGACGCGGTCGATCTCTGGCTGGAACGCGCCCTCGGCGCTTTCGTGATCCTGGCGCTCGCCCGGGCGGTGGAGCGCCTCGCCTTCCACCTTATCCACCTGCAGCGCGGCGGCAGCGTGGGGCTTTCCAATATCGGCCTGCAGATCCTCCAGGTCGTCATCTACTTCGTCGCCTTCGCATCGACGGTGAACCTGGTCTTCGGACAGTCGATCTCGGCGATCCTGGCCGCCTCGGGCGTGGCCGGCATCGTCATCGGCTTCGCGCTGCGCGGCCTAGTCTCGGACGTGTTTTCGGGCGTCGCCATCAATCTCGATCCCAGTTTTCGCATGGGCGAGATGATCGACACGTCGATCCGGGGGCACGCGGTCTCCGGCCGGATCGTCGAGATCCAGTGGCGCTGCACGATATTGGAAGACCGGTTCGGGAACCTGGTCGCGGTTCCGAACGGCGAACTGACCCAGGTCGTGGTCGTCAATCGTTCGCGACCGACCCCGATGTCGGAGTATTCGACCAGCCTGGCGGTTCCGCTCGAGCAGCCCATCGAACAGGTTCTCTCGATGCTCAACCTCGCCTTGGAGCGACTGGCATCCAAGGGCGTCATCGCGACGCAGGGCGCGCAGGTCAACATCACCGCGATCGAGAACGGCAACGCGGTCTATCGTCTGCGCTACCAGATCGACCTGTCCGTCGCGTCGCATTCGCGCGTCCAGAGCGATGTCCTGAAAGCCGCGCAGGAATTCCTCGCGATGGGCGGGGTCAGCCTCGCGACACGGCCACTGGCGGTGCTGCCGCTGCCGGCCGCCCCCGAAGCGGTGGCCAGCGCCGGGCAAAGCTCCGATCCGGTGGCGAGCCGCGTATTGGCGTTGGGGCAGGTGCCGCTGCTGCATTCGCTCAGCCGACAGGAGATCAGGATCCTGGCCGAGCGCGCGACCGAGCGCCATTTCCGGGCCGGTGCGCTGGTTTTCGCGCAGGGCGACGCGGGCGCCACGATGCTCGTCATCCTGGCCGGATCGCTCGACGTCCTGGTCGACCGCGATGGTGGCCGTGTCCGTGTCGCGCAACTCTGGCCCGGCGACTGCGTCGGCGAGATGTCGCTGCTGACCGGGCTGCCGCGCGCCGCGACGGTGCAGGCCAGGACCGAACTGCGCGCCCTCGAGATCGATCGAGCGGTGTTCCGCGAGATATTGCTCGCCAATGCCGAACTGGTCGCGGACCTTGCGGCGGTCGTCGAACAGCGCGCCAGCGGGATCGCGGCGACGCTGGCGGCGCGCGACGATACGCCGACATCCGAACCGCCGCGCTCTACGATTATGGGCACGATGCGCCGGCTGTTCGGCCTCTGATCCGGGCAGCGGCCGTCAGTCGATCCGCGCGGCGACGTGATGCTCGGGCCAGAAGCGCCGGACCACCTCGCGGTCCGCGGCATACGCCCAGCAACTGTCTAGCTTCGCGGGCTTGCGGCCAGGCTGCGCGGGCGCGAATGTCCGTTCGGCGTTGTGGCCGGCGAGGGTCTGGTAGGCGGTCGTCGCCACCGGCCACATCAGTTCCATCAGATGGGTGCAGCCGCGCGGCCCGCCCAGGCGCTGCTTGACCGCGTTCGTCCAGCCAGGGGCGATGCGCAGCCCGACCAGGCACTGCATCTGCGCGACCGCGCCGGGGCAGATCTCGGTCGGGACCGCGTCGGCGCAGGCCTCGATCGCGCGCACGGTCATGTCCGGATCGATCGTCAGCCTGACCGACATGGCGTGGATCGGCTCGCCTGCCCGGACGGTGCGATCGTCGAAACGCAGGACGAAATCTGCATCCCGGGTGTCGATCAGATGGCCCTCGATGTCCCACAGCCCGTCGGCGCGCCGGTAGCCGCGGCATTCGACGCGGCGGTGGTGGACCGGGGCGCGCGGTGCGGGGGCGCTGAGCGGCATGGTCTGGGCCTCGGACATCGCAGGGCGGATGCGCCGGCAGGGGCCGACGCGCCGATCCGTCTTTACATCCGCTGCGACTATCCGTCACCGTCTTCCGGAGCTGGAGCGCCGCGGGGCGGCGCGCGACGAAGGGGAGGGATCACGCGATGGCGCCGACAGCAACGCTGCGCGCGGGTGTTGGCCGCGCGGACATGACGCCGCCGGTCGGTATCGCGCATGTCAACTGGGGTGCGCGGGTGCATGATCGTGCGGAAGGCATCGACATGCCGCTCTACGCGACCGTGCTGCTGCTCGAGCAGGGCGGGGTGCGGGCGTCGATCGTCGACCTCGATTTCCTGCTGATCGCGACCGAGGAGAGCCGCCGGATCCGGACGCTGGTCGCAAAGCAGCTGCGCATGCCGCCCGAACATGTGCGGCTGTCCTTCACGCACACGCATTCCGGACCGCCCTGGGCGACGGAAGGATTCGGGACGCAGTCGCAACTGCCGGGCATGGACATGGTCGCGGCCTATCGCGAGGCGGTGCTCGCCGCGATCGGCGATGCCGCGCGCGCGGCGGAAGCGGCCCTGCGTCCCGCCCGCAGCGCCGCCGGATTCGGCCGCAGCGAGGTGACGGTCAATCGCCGGCTCGAACTGCCCGGCGGCAGGGTCGTCGTCGGCCAGAATTGGGGCGGCTATCGCGATCCGGTCCTCAGCGTGCTGCGCATCGACGGTCTCGACGCCGCGCCGATCGCCACCATCGTGGGCTACGGCACGCATCCGATCGTGCTCGCCCATGAGAACCGGCATGTCAGCCCGGACTATCCCGGGCATCTCAAGCGCGTGGTCGAGCAGGCCATGGGCGGCCATTGCCTGTTCCTGCAGGGCTGCGCCGGCGACCAGATCCCGCGCGAGGCGCTGGTCGCCGATCTCGGCGCGCCGCGGCGCATCGGCACCGAGATCGGGCTCGACGCCGCGCGGGTGGCGATCGGCCTGAAGACGCGACGCACGGAACGACGCTTCGCCGGCGTCGTCGAATCCGGCGCGCCGCTGGGCATCTGGGCGGAGGACGAACGACCGACGCCCGACACGATCCTGGCGGTCGAGAGCCGGCGCATCGCCTTGCCCGTGCGTAACTACGGCGACGTCGAGGCGCTGGACGCAGAAGCCGCGGCCGCTGGCGAGGCAGCCAAGCGCATCGACCGGTCGACGGCGACGCCGGCCGAGCTCGCGGCGGTGAATTTCCGCGCCAAGCGCGCGCAGATGAGTTCGCACTGGGGCCGCTTCTGCGCCAACCGGCGCGCGGTCGACACCGAGCTGCATGCGATCCGGATCGGCGACGCGGTGTTGATCGGCGCGCCGCTGGAACCCTTCGCGCGGATCGGTGCCGATATCCGCGAGTCCGGCGCGGCGCCGCTGGTGCATTTCGGCGGCTACACCAACGGCTGGGATGGCTATGTCCCCAACGCGTCCGATTTCGAATCCAACGGCTACGAGGTCGAATGGGCCACGCCCTATGCGCCCGAAGCCGCCGCGGTGCTGACCCGCGAGGCGAGCCGCCTCGCCGCCGACCTGATGGCGCGGGGAGGGAAGGCATGAGGATCGTCGCGGTCGAGCCGATCCTGCTGCGCGGCGCGCAGGCCTATCGCGCGACGGCAGGCAGCGAGGAGGCCAGCGACAACGGCGACTGGCAACTGGTCGTTCGGGTCGCGACCGACGAAGGTCTGACCGGTTGGGCCGATGTCGAGACGCTGGCGCCTGCGGCCGTCGCGGTGATCGCCGGACAGGGCATGTCGATCCTGGGCTTCAGGACGCTGTCGGAGATGCTGGTGGGAGAGAATCCCCTGGAGACGGATCGTCTCTGGGACCGGATGTATGTCGGCAGCGCCTATTACGGCCGGCGGGGATTGGCGATGCAGTGCATGTCGGCGATCGACAATTGCCTGTGGTCGATCCGCGCCCAGGCCGCCGGGCTGCCGCTGGCGACGCTGCTGGGCGGCAGGCGCCGCGACCGCGTCACCGCCTATGCCTCGACCCTGTTTCGCGAGACGCCGGAGGCGATGCGCGCGGCGGCGCTGGGCTATGTCGAGAAGGGCTTCCGGGCGGTCAAGTTCGGCTGGGGCGTGTTCGGCGAGGATCCCGGCCGCGACCGCGAACTGGTCGCCGCCGCGCGCGAGGCGCTTGGCCCCGACCGCGCGCTGCTGGTCGATCCGGGCTGGTATCCGGCGGGGTGGAAGACCTGGGGGCCGCCGCGCTCGCGGCGCCAGGCCCTGGCGATGTGCGAATGGCTGGCCGAGTATGGGGTCGGCTGGATCGAGGATTTCATCCATCCCGAGAATTTCGACGAATACGCCGATGTCCGCGCGCATTCGCCCGTGCCGGTCGCCGCCGGCGAGCAGATCGCGACTGTCTGGGAATTCGAGCGCTTCATCCGTCAGGGCTGCGTCGACGTGATCCAGCCCGACCTGTCGCGCTGCGGCGGCATTACCGTCGCGCGGCGTGTCGCCGAACT
>JBIKXN010000006.1:0-20113 GCA_044355765.1 Alphaproteobacteria bacterium | reverse complement strand
TCTCGACCTGCTGGTCGATCTCGGCGTGCGACGCGAGAATATCTGGGTGACCGACATCGCCGGGGTCGTGCATACCGGGCGAAGCGTGGAGATGGACCCGCGCAAGGCGCTCTATGCGCGCGAGACCGATGCCCGCACCCTGGGCGAGGTGATCCTCGGCGCGGACGTGTTCCTCGGTCTTTCCGCGCCGCGCGTCCTCGCGCCGGAGATGGTGGTCCGGATGGCGGCGCGGCCGGTGGTGCTGGCGCTCGCCAATCCGACGCCGGAGATCATGCCCGAGCAGGTGAAGGCGGTGCGTCCCGACGCCATCGTCGCCACCGGACGTTCGGACTATCCCAACCAGGTGAACAACGTCCTCTGCTTCCCCTTCATCTTCCGCGGCGCGCTTGACGTCGGTGCGACCACGATCAACGAGGCGATGAAGATCGCCGCGGTGCATGCGATCGCCGATCTGGCGACCAAGGCGCCCGACGCCCAGGTCGCGCTCGCCTATGGCGGAAAGGTCCCCGCGTTCGGTCCCGAGAACCTGATCCCGCGACCCTTCGATCCGCGATTGATCCTGGAGATCGCGCCCGCTGTCGCCCGCGCGGCGATGGACTCCGGCGTGGCGGCGCGGCCGATCGCCGATTTCGCCGTCTATCGCCAGAAACTGCTGGAATTCGTCTACCGCTCCGGTTTCCTGATGCGGCCGGTGTTCGAGCGGGCGAAGGCGTCGCCGATGCGGGTCGTCTTCGCCGACGGCGAGGACGAGCGGGTCCTGCGCGCGGCGGAAACGGTCGTCGAGGAGGGGCTCGCACGCCCGATCCTGGTCGGGCGGCGCGAGACCGTTCGCAAGCGCATCGAGCGGCTGGGCCTGCGCCTGCGGCTCGACGTCGACGCCGACCTGCGCAATCCCGAGGATCTTCCCCATTATCATCGGGACTGGGCCTTTTATCACGAACGCCTCGGCCGGAAGGGCGTCAGCGTCGACGTCGCGCGCACGATCGTGCGTACGCGCAACACCGTGATTGCGGCGCTGATGGTCGCACAGGGCGAGGCCGACGGGATGATCTGCGGCCTGATCGGCCGCTGGCATCGCGTGCTGCAGGACGTCGTCGACGTCATCGGGCTGAAGCCCGGCGTGGACAGCCCGGCCGCGCTCACCGCGCTGATAATGCAGCGCGGGACGATCTTCGTCTGCGACACCCACGTGCAGCCGGATCCGAGCGCGGCGGAGATCGCGGCGATGACGGTCGCCGCCGCCGACGCGATGCGCCGCTTCGGCATGCGCGCGCGCGCGGCGCTGCTGTCGCATTCGACCTACGGGTCGTTCGACACCGCCAGTTCGGTGAAGCTGCGCGCGGCGCTCGAGCGGATCCGCGCGCTCGATCCGGATCTGGAGGTCGACGGCGAGATGAGCGCCGAGGCCGCGTTCGAGGACGAGTTGCGGCACAAGGCTTTCCAGGGGACGACATTGCGCGGGCCCGCCAATCTTCTCGTGATGCCCACGCTCGACGCCGCGCATATCGCCTTCGGCCTGCTGCGGGGACTAGGCGGCGGACAGAATGTCGGACCGATCCTGCTCGGCATGGCGGCGCCGGTGCACGTGCTCGACAATTCCGCGACCGTCCGCGGCATCGTCAACATGACGGCGCTCTGCGCCGTCGAGGCGCAGGATCGCGCCGCCGCCGGCGCCGGCCGGGTCTGACGCCATGGCTGCAAGCCCGTCGCCCGTGGATGCCGGCGAGGCCGGAGCGGGCGACGAGGTCGGTCTCGATCCGGCCGTGGTCGAGCGCGCCCAAGCCGCGCTCGAGGCCGGGGATGGCGACGCGGCGCGCGCGATCGCGCGCGACCTGCATTACTCGGAACTGGCCCAGCTGTTCGGCCTGCTTACGGCGGATCGGCGGGCGGAGTTGGTCGACGCGCTGCGCCCGTCCTTTCCCGCCGAGATCTTCGCCGAGCTCGACGAGGCCCTGCGCGACGACGTCGCCGGCCAGCTCGGGACCGACGACCTCGCGCGCGCGCTCGCCAATCTCGACACCGACGACGCGCTCTATCTGATCGACGGCCTCGAGGAGAACACGCGCGACCACGTGCTGCAGGCGATCCCGCGCGCGATCCGCGCCCAGATCGAGGAAGGCCTCGCGTTCCCGGAAGGATCCGCCGGGCGCCTTATGCAGCGCGACGTCGTCGTGGTCCCCGGGCATTGGGACGTGGGCGCGTGCATCGATTATCTGCGCCGCGGCCAGGACTTGCCCGACGATTTCTACGACATCTTCGTCGTCGACCAGCGCCACCGCCCGATCGGCTGGGTGCCGCTCGACAAGTTCGTGCGCGCCCAGCGTGCGACGCGAATCTCCGAGATCCAGGAGACCGACCTCGAGCCCATTCCCGCGGACATGGACGAGGCCGACGTGGCCCGGCTGTTCAAGGACCGCGACCTGACCTCGGCGCCTGTGGTCGACGCCGCCGGACGGCTGATCGGCACGATCACCATCGACGACGTCGTCGACGTCATCGAATCCGAGGCCGAAGGCGGCCTGATGCGGCTGTCCGGCGTCGCGGGCAGCGACGTCCACGCCCCGGTCCTGTCGACCGCGCGGCTGCGCTCGCTGTGGCTGCTGGTCAATCTCGCGACCGCCTTCCTCGCGGCGTCGGTGATCGGCCTGTTCGAGGAATCGATCGCCAAGGTCGTGGCGCTCGCCGTGCTCATGCCGATCTGCGCCTCGATGGGCGGCAATGCCGGCACGCAGGCCCTGACGGTCGCCGTGCGGGCGCTTGCGACCGGCCAGCTGACGGCGGCGAACGCGGCGCGAATCGTGCTCAAGGAAGCGGTCGTAGGCGGCATCAACGGCTTCGTCTTCGCCGGCCTTACCGGGATCGCCGCCTGGCTATGGTTCCACGATCCGGCGATCGGCCTGTGCATCGCCGCTGCGATGACGATCAACCTGATCGTCGCCGGGATAGCGGGCGTCACGACGCCGATCGTCCTGGACAGGCTCGGCATCGATCCGGCACCGTCCTCGGCCGTTATCCTCACCACGGTGACGGACGTGACCGGATTCTTCTCGTTCCTGGGTCTCGCGACCCTGTTCGTGCTGTGACCGGCCTCGAGCCCCGCGACCCCGCGTGGGAGGCCCGGATCCGCGACAGCTTCGCGCGCCAGCCGGCCATGGCGCTCATCGGCGCGCGGCTCGGCCGCCTGGCGCCCGGCGACGTCGAGGTCGAACTGCCCATCCGCCACGAGGTCAGCCAGCAGCACGGCTTCGTGCATGGCGGGGTGGTGGCGATGATCGCCGATTCCGCCGCCGGCTACGCGGCCTTCAGCCTGATGCCGGCGGACGGCACTTTGCTGAGCGTCGAGTTCAAGCTCAACTTCCTGGCGCCGGGTCGTGGCGAGACGCTGGTGGCGCGCGGGCGGGTGATCAAGCCCGGTCGGACCCTGAGCGTGGTCGAGGTGGACGTCGCCAGCGTCGACGCCGCGGGCCGACACGCACCCTGCGCGCGCATGCTTCAGACGCTGATGGCGCTGCCCGGTCGGCCCGACGCGCCGCGGCAGGATTGAGGGCCGCATGGATCCGGTCGCCGACCCGGCGCGGGTGCTGCGCGAAGTCTTCGGCTACGCCGCTTTTCGAGGCCCGCAGGCCGAGATCGTCCGGCATGTCGTCGCCGGCGGCTCGGCGCTGGTCCTGATGCCGACCGGCGGCGGCAAGTCGCTGTGCTACCAGATCCCGGCGCTCTGCCGGCCCGGGGTTGGCGTCGTCGTGTCGCCGCTGATCGCGCTGATGCAGGATCAGGTCGAAGCGCTGCGCCAGGCCGGTGTGCGCGCGGCGGCGATCAATTCGGCGCAGAGCGCCGAGGACACGACCGACACGTGGCGGGCGCTGCGCGCAGGCCAGCTCGACCTGCTCTACGTCTCGCCGGAGCGGATGCTTGCTGGCGCCTTCCTGTCGCGGCTCGCCGAGCTGCCGCTGGCGCTGTTCGCGATCGACGAGGCGCATTGCGTGTCGCAATGGGGGCATGATTTCCGCCCCGAATACCTCCAGCTCGCGGCGCTCGCGGAGCGTTTTCCCGAGGTGCCGCGGGTGGCGTTGACCGCCACCGCCGATCCGCGCACCCGCGACGAGATCGTGGCGCGCCTGAAGCTCGCGCAAGGCCGCGTCTTCGTCGCCAGCTTCGATCGCCCCAACATTCGGTATCTGGTCCGCGACAAGGCGGAAACCAACGGGCAGCTGCGCGATTTCCTTGCCGACCGGCGCGGCGAGGCCGGCATCGTCTATGCCCGTTCGCGTACCCGCACCGAGCGTATCGCCGCCGACCTGCGTGCTGCCGGCCACGATGCGATCGCCTATCACGCGGGAATGGAGGGCGCGGACCGCGCGGCGGCGCTCGAACGCTTCCGCCGGGACAGCGGTGTGATCGTCGTCGCGACCATCGCCTTCGGCATGGGAATCGACAAGCCCGACGTGCGCTTCGTCGCGCATGTCGACCTGCCAAAGAGCATCGAGGCCTATTACCAGGAGACGGGCAGGGCCGGCCGCGACGGTCTGCCGGCCGTCGCCTGGATGGTGCATGGTCCGGGCGACCTGCCTCTGCTGCGCCGCTTCATCGACGATTCCGAGGCCGCCGAGGCGCAGAAGCGGATCGAGCACGCCAAGCTCGATGCGCTCGTCGGCTTCGTCGAGGCCGGCACGTGCCGTCGGCAGATACTGCTCGCCCATTTCGGCGAGACGCTGGAGCAGCCCTGCGGGAACTGCGACGTGTGCCTGGAGCCTGGCCGTCTCATCGACGTCACCGATTCGGCGCGCAAGGCGCTGTCCGCCGTCTACCGGACCGGCGAGCGGTTCGGCGCGGCGCATGTCGTCGATGTTCTGACCGGTGCCGACACCGAGCGCGTGCGCGCGCTCGGTCACGACCGCCTCGCCGTCCATGGTCTGGGCAAGGATCTCGACAAGCAGCAATGGCGGACGCTGTTCCGCCAGCTGACCTCGCTCGGCTACCTCGCTCCGGACGCCGGAGGGCATGGCGGCCTGCAGCTCGGCGACGACGCGCGCGTGCGGCCGCTGCTGCGCGGCGAGGCGCGGATCGAATTGCGGCTGCCGCCGGCGCGCGCGGAGCGCCGCAAGGAGCGGCGTGTCGCCGCGGCCGCCGCGGCGCCTGCCGATGCCGGTGCCGCAGACGGTCCGGACGCCGGGTTGCTGGCGGCGCTGAAGGCGTGGCGGCGCGATCTGGCGCGCGCCCAGGGCGTGCCGCCCTATGTCGTGTTCCACGACCGCACCCTGGTCGAGATCGCGACGACCCAACCCTCCGGTCTGGACGATCTGGCGGCGATCACCGGGGTCGGCCAGGCCAAGCTTGCGCGCTACGGTGCCGCGGTCCTGGCCGTCCTCCGCGGCCATGGCGGCGGCCGATGACGCGATCGCCCGCGATCAGCAACACCAATGCGAGGACCAACGGACATGCCGAGCTTCAAGGACAATCTGGAGAGCTTTCCCGCCGCCGAAGGCATCGCGCGCGTCGAACTGCTGGACGCCGCGGGTCGTGTAACCGGGGCGGTGGAGAACCGGCCGGGCAGCCAGGGCTCGTTGCGGCTCTATCTGGAATTGCAGCGGCGCTTCGGGGCGCTGACGGCGGAGGCGGCTCGCGAGGGGTGCGCGCTCTATGCCGAGCACCATGCGGACGCGCGGCTCAATCCTGGCAAGCATCCAAATGTGGACCGGCTGCTGGCCGTGGCTGACGGTGGCGTCGCGCTGTCGATGCGGGTCGTGCGGGCGTGAACCGCGAATCCCGCCACGGCCGACGCGCTTCGCGCTAAGTTGCCGGCGTCAATACCCAAGGGAGATCCAGCGATGATTTCCAATCGCCTGCCCGATTTCGATTTCGGCCTTGGCGAGACCGCCGACGCGTTGCGCGACCAGGTGCGCCGCTTCGCCGCCGAGGAGATCGCGCCGCGGGCGGCCGAGATCGACCGCGTCAACGACTTTCCCGCCGATCTCTGGCGCAAGTTCGGTGCGCTGGGCGTCCTCGGGGTCACCGCCGACGAACGCTATGGCGGCGCCGGCCTGGGCTATCTCGAGCATTGCGTCGCGATGGAAGAGATCAGCCGCGCGTCGGCGTCGGTCGGCCTGTCCTATGGCGCGCATTCGAATCTCTGCGTCAACCAGATCGCCCGCAACGGCAACGATTCCCAGAAGGCGCGCTTCCTGCCGAAGCTGATCTCAGGCGAATTCGTCGGCGCCCTGGCCATGAGCGAGCCCGGAGCCGGTTCCGACGTGGTGTCGATGAAGCTCCGGGCCGAGCGCAAGGGCGAGCGCTATGTCCTCAACGGCACGAAGTTCTGGATCACCAACGGACCGGACGCCGATGTGCTGGTGGTCTACGCCAAGACCGACCCCGAGGCGGGCGCGCGCGGCATCACGGCCTTCCTGGTCGAGAAGGGCACGAAGGGGTTCTCCTGCGCCCAGAAGCTCGACAAGCTGGGGATGCGCGGCTCCAACACCGGCGAACTGGTTTTCCAGGACTGCGAGGTGCCGGAAGAGAACGTGCTGGGCGCCGTCGGCCGCGGCGTCAACGTGCTGATGAGCGGTCTCGACTACGAGCGCGCGGTGCTCGCCGCCGGTCCTACGGGGATCATGCAGGCCTGCCTCGACGTCGTCGTGCCCTATGTCCACGAGCGCCGGCAGTTCGGCCAGGCGATCGGCGCGTTCCAGCTGGTCCAGGGAAAGCTCGCCGATATGTACACCACGACCAATGCCTGCAAGGCCTATGTCTATTCGGTCGCGCGGGCCTGCGACGCAGGCCGCACGACCCGCAAGGACGCGGCCGGAGCGATCCTCTACGCCGCCGAGAAGGCGACGCAGGTGGCGCTCGACGCCATCCAGCTGCTTGGCGGCAACGGCTACATCAACGACTATCCGACCGGCCGGCTGCTGCGCGACGCCAAGCTCTACGAGATCGGCGCAGGCACCAGCGAGATCCGGCGCTGGTTGATCGGCCGCGAATTGTTCGCCGAAACGGCCTGATACACAGGAAGGAACGATCCCCCCATGCCCCGCCGCCTCATCTCGTCCGGTTCCAGCTTCGAGCGCGAGTTCGGCTACAGCCGCGCCGTCGTCGACGGCGACTGGGTCTTCGTCTCGGGGACGACCGGCTTCGACTATGCGCGCATGACCATCAGCGAAGATCCGGTGGAGCAGGCCGAACAGTGCATGCGCAACATCGAGGCCGCGCTGGCCGAGGCGGGCGCGACCCTCGAAGACACCGTGCGCGTTCGGATCTTCGTCGACCGCATCGAGACGTTCGACGCGGTCAAGCGCAGCGTGATCGGCCGCAAATTCGCCGCTATCAGGCCGGCCAATACCACCCTGGTGACGGGCTTCATCGATCCGCGCATGAAGATCGAGATCGAAGTCACGGCCCGACGCCGGACCGACTGAGGATTCGTTCGTATGCCTACGATCATGATCACCGGCGCCGGTCGCGGGCTGGGCCTCGAACTCGCCCGGCATTTCGTCGCGCTGGGCTGGGAAACGCTGGGCACCGTACGCGATCTCGCGAAGGGCGCCGGAATGCCGCGCGGCAGCCAGACCTTCCTGTGCGACGTATCCGATCGGACCTCGCTGCAGCGCCTCGCCCGCGACCTCGGCGGCAGACCGATCGATGTCCTGTTCTGCAACGCCGGGATGTTCGGCAAGCGGCAGCAGAGCCTGGGCAGCGTCGACTACGAGCTCTGGGCCGAGGTGATGCGGGTCAACGTGTTCGCGCCGATGGCGACCGTCGAGGCGCTGGCCGACAACGTCGCCGCCAGCGCGCGGCGGCAGGTTGTGATGATGTCGAGCCGGATGGGATCGATCGGCGAGAACGGGGCAGGAGGCGAGGTCGTCTACCGCTCCAGCAAGGCGGCGCTCAACGCCGTGACACGCAGCCTGTCGATCGATCTCGGGCCCCGCGGAATCACGGCGGTGGCCGTGCATCCCGGCTGGGTGCAGACCGACATGGGCGGTCCGAAGGCGACGCTGACGCCCGCGCAGTCGGTCGCCGGCCTCGCGCAGGTCGTGCTCGGCCTGTCGCCGGACAAGAGCGGCAGGTTCTTCAACCACGACGGCACCGAGATCGCATGGTGAGACGATGCTCCTCACCGAAGCCCAGGCCCTGATCCGAGACACCGCGCGCGAATTCGCGCGCGCGCGTTTGGCGCCCGGCGCCGCGGCACGCGACCGGGAAAGCCGCTTCCCGCAGGCCGAGATCGCGGAGATGGGGGCGCTCGGCTTCATGGGAATGCTGGTGCCGGAGGACTGGGGGGGCGCCGGCGCCGATCATCTCGCCTATGCGATCGCGCTCGAGGAGATCGCCGCCGCGGACGGCGCGTGCTCGACCATCATGAGCGTCCACAACTCGGTGGCCTGCATGCCGCTGCTGCGCTTCGGCAGCGCGGCGCAGAAGGACCGCTTCCTCGGCCCGCTCGCGCGCGGCGAGATGCTGGGCTGCTTCTGCCTGACCGAGCCGCAGGCTGGCTCCGACGCCGCGGCGCTGGCGACGCGGGCCCGGCGCGCGACCGGCGGCTGGATCCTCGACGGGACGAAGCAGTTCATCACCTCGGGGTCCAGGGCCGATCTGGCGATCGTCTTCGCGGTGACCGACCCGGCCAAGGGCAAACGCGGCATCTCGGCCTTCCTGGTACCCACCGCTTCGCCCGGCTGGCGCGTGGCGCGTATCGAGGAAAAGCTCGGCCAGCGTTCCTCCGACACGGCGCAGATCGTGCTCGACGGGCTGCGCGTGCCCGACGACATGATGCTGGGCGGCGAGGGCGAGGGGTATCGGATCGCGCTCGCCAATCTGGAGGGCGGGCGGATCGGCATCGCGGCGCAGGCCGTCGGCATGGCGCGCGCCGCCCACGAGGCGGCGCTGGCCTATGCCAAGGATCGGCGCAGCTTCGGCCAGCCGATCGTCGCGCATCAGGCCGTCGGGTTCCGGCTGGCCGACATGGCGACGCGTATCGCGGCGGCGCGGCTGCTCGTCCACGACGCCGCGCGGCGACGCGACGCCGGCCTTCCCTGCCTGACCGAGGCGTCGATGGCCAAGCTCTTCGCTTCGGAGATCGCCGAGCAGGTCTGTACCGATGCGATCCAGATCCACGGCGGCTACGGCTATCTGTCCGATTTCCCGGTGGAGCGGATCTACCGCGACGTACGGGTCTGCCAGATCTACGAGGGCACGTCCGACATCCAGCGCCTAGTGATCGCGCGCGCGCTGGTGCAGGGCTGACGCCCAGCCGGCGCCGCAGGAGGCAAGATGGCAACTCCCCTGGAATTCTATTTCGACTTCTCGAGCCCCTATGGCTTCCTGGCCGCGCTGCGCATCGACGAAGTCGCCGCGCGGCATGGCCGCAGCGTCGCCTGGAAGCCGATCCTTCTGGGGGCCGTGTTCAAGGTCTCGGGGCAGCAACCGCTGCTCGGGATCCCGATGAAGGGCGACTATGCGCGCCACGACCTTCTGCGCTTCGCGCGGCTCTGGGGGGCTTCGCTCGCCATGCCGCCGGTGTTCCCTTTCTCCAGCGTCGCGGCGAGCCGACTGTTCTACTGGCTGGCCGATGCCCACCCGGGACGGGCAGTTCCCTTCGCCAAGGCCGCGTTCTCGGCCGCCTGGGAGCAGCGACGCGATCTGGGCAGCCCCGAGACCGTGGTCGAGGTCGCGGCCGCTCTCGGCGTCGATCCCGCCGCGGCGCGCGCTTGCCTGGCGGCGCCCGAGGTCAAGGAGCGGCTGCGCGTCGCCGTCGACGCCGCGATCGCCGCGGGCGTGTTCGGCTCGCCCTATGTCGTCGTCGACGGCGAGGGTTTCTGGGGCGCGGACCGGCTCTGGCAGGTCGAGGAATGGCTGGCGCGGGGCGGATGGTGAGCGCGATCGCTCTCTCGGCGCGGACGCTGGCGCGCATCGTGCTGCTGGTCTCGATCCTGCTGGCGGGGCTGGGCGGCGCCGCCCGGGCCGCGCCTGCGGCGACGGCGCCCGGCGATGCCGAGCGCGCGCGGATCGAGGCGCTGATCGGCACGCTCGAGAACGACGAGCAGCGCACGCGGCTGGTCGAGCAGCTGCGTCTGCTGCTGCGCGTACAGCAGGACAAGCCAGCCGAGGACGGGATCGGCGGCGTGGGGCGCGTTTTCTTCGGCGCCATCGCAGGCGACGTGGCGGCGCGCATCGACCGTCTGCTGTCCGGGTTCAGGCCAGGCGTCGTCGTCGACCGCCTGGGCGACTGGGGCCGGCGCGTCGTCACCGACCCCGGCGAGCGCGAAAGGCTGCTGGGCTTCGTCGCCAAGCTCGCCGCGGCCCTCGCCGCCGGAGCGATGGCCGAGATCCTGGCGCGGATGTCTCTTCGCGGCGCGCTGCGCCGCCTTTTCCAGGGCACGACCCATGGGACGCTGCGGCGGCTGCTGCGTCTGGCTGGCGGCGCCGTGCTGGTGGCGCTGCCGCTGGTGGCGTTCGCGTTTGCGGCGTCGGTCGCGGGATCGGTGCTGTCCGCGCGGCCGCTCGAGACCATCGCCGCGACCACGGTCGTCGCCGGCTACGTGCTGGCGCGTTTCGTCAACGGCCTCTCGGCCCTGGCCTTCGCCCCCGGCGGGGACGAGCGCCCGCTGTTCGCCATCGATCCGGAAACCGCGGCCTACATCCATGTCTGGATCGGGCGGTTCACCGCGATCGGCGTGTACGGCGTGGCGGTGCTCGCGGCGCTGCAGCCCCTGGGCATGCCGCTCGTCGTCCACGACCTGCTGCTGCGGTTCCTCGGCTTCGTCCTGGTGCTGCTGGCCGTCGTCGTCATCCTGCAGAGCCGCGAGGCGGTCGCGAGCTGGATCGGCACCGAGCAGACCCGTGCGGCCGTCGGCGGCGCGCGCTCGCTCGGCGCGACGCGGGTCGTGCTTGCGCTGCGTGGCTACGTCGCGTCGTTCTGGCATGTCCTGGCGATCGCCTATCTCGTTCTGGGCTATGCGGTATGGGCCTTGGCGGTCGATGGCGGCGGCGCATTCCTGCTGCGCGCCACCGTCGTGACGGTCGCCGCGATCCTGACGGCGAAGCTTGCCTCGGCCTGGCAGCATCGCGGCTTCGCGCAGCTGTTCCGGGTTTCGTCGGATCTGTCGGCCCGCATGCCGCTGCTCGAGGTGCGGGCCAATCGCTATCTGTCGATCCTGCGCCTGACGATCGACGTGGCGATCGTCGTCGTCGCCGCCTCGGCCGTGCTCGAGGCCTGGGGGCTTCGCGGTTTCGCCTGGCTGACCACCGCGACCGGCCGCAGCTTCGTGGGCAAGCTCGCCTCGCTGGCGATCATGGTCGCCGTCGCGGCGATGACCTGGGAAGTGGCGAGCGCTCTGATCGAAAGGCGGCTCCGGCGGCTCGATCGCGCCGGCGAGCAGGGACCGCATGGCCAGCGGCTGCGCACCTTCCTGCCTTTGCTGCGCAACGCCGCCTTCGTCGTGATCGCCGGCATCGCCGGCCTGTCGGTGCTGTCCGAACTGGGCGTCAACGTCGCGCCGCTGATCGCCGGCGCGGGCGTCGTCGGCATCGCCGTCGGCTTCGGCGCGCAGACGCTGGTCAAGGACGTCATCACCGGGCTGTTCATCCTGTTCGAGGATACCGTGAACGTCGGCGATGTCGTCGATCTCGATGGCGGCCATGTCGGCACCGTGGAGTCGCTGTCGATCCGCTCCATCCGCCTGCGCGACGTGACCGGTGCCCAGCACACCGTGCCGTTCAGCCAGGTCGGCACGATCAAGAACATGACCAAGGATTTCGGCTTCTACGTCTTCGACCTCAGCGTCGGCTACGGCACGCCGGTGCCCAGGGTCGTCGAGGCTCTGCGCGAGGTCGATGGCGCGGCGCGGACCGATCCCGAGATCGCATGCGACATCCTCGAGCCTCTGGAGATCTTCGGTCTCGACCGGTTCGGCGATTTCGCGCTCGTCGTCCGGGCGCGCGTCAAGACGCGCCCCGGAAAGCAATGGCGGATCGGCCGGATCTACAACGAGCGGATCAAGGTCGCCTTCGACCGGGCCGGCATCGAGATCCCCTATCCCCATCGGGTGGAGATCCAGAAGCGCGTCGACCCGGGCAGGCCGCCGGAGCACCCCGAGCCGCCCGAGGGGGTTCCGGCCCGCGGCTGAGCTTGGCCGCCGGACGGGTTCCCTGCTACTGATCGGGAGCAATGGCGGTCCTGAAGAGCGCAATCGACACGTCAGGCGAGACCTTTCGCGCCAACCGCGCGGCGATGGCCGCGGCGGTGGCGGATCTGCGACGGCTCGCGGCGGCCGCGGCCGAAGGCGGAGGGCCGGCGGCGCGCGCGAAGCATGTCGGCCGCGGCAAGAAATTGCCGCGCGAGCGGGTGTCGCTGCTGCTCGATCCGGGATCGCCGTTCCTGGAACTGTCCCAGCTGGCCGGACACGGGATGTACGGCGACGACGTCGTGGGGGCCGGTCTGATCACCGGGATCGGCCGCATCGCCGGTCGCGAATGCGTCGTCGTCTGTAACGACGCCACCGTCAAGGGCGGCACGTATTTCCCTATGACGGTCAAGAAGCACGTCCGGGCGCAGGAGATCGCGCGCGAGAACGCGCTGCCTTGCGTCTATCTCGTCGATTCCGGGGGCGCCAACCTGCCCACCCAGGACGAGGTGTTCCCGGATCGCGAGCATTTCGGCCGGATCTTCTACAACCAGGCGACGATGTCCGCGGCCGGCATCCCGCAGATCGCCGTGGTGATGGGCAGCTGCACCGCGGGCGGCGCCTATGTTCCGGCGATGTCGGACGAGGCGATCATCGTCAAGGGCCAGGGCACGATCTTCCTCGGCGGACCGCCGCTGGTGAAGGCCGCGACCGGAGAGATCGTCTCGGCGGAAGATCTGGGCGGCGCGGACATCCATGCCCGCGTATCCGGTGTCGCCGACCACATGGCGCGCGACGACGCACACGCGCTGGCGATCGCGCGGCGCTGCGTTGCCAATCTCAACCGGCCCAAGCGCGCCATGCTCGACGTCTCGGCGCCGCGCGTGCCGCTCTACCCGCCGGACGAGATATACGGCGTCGTTCCGCCGGATCTGCGGCATCCATACGACATACGCGAGGTGATCGCGCGGCTCGTCGACGGCTCGGAGCTCGACGAGTTCAAGCCGCTCTACGGCACGACGATCGTGACGGGTTTCGCCCGGCTGCACGGCTATCCGGTCGGTATCGTCGCGAACAACGGCATCCTGTTCTCGGAGTCGGCGCTCAAGGCGGCGCATTTCATCGAGCTCTGCGCCCAGCGCGGCATCCCGCTCGTGTTCCTGCAGAACATCGCGGGCTTCATGGTCGGCCGCAAATACGAGAGCGGCGGCATCGCCAAGGACGGCGCGAAGCTGGTTACCGCCGTGTCCTGCGCGCGGGTGCCGAAATTCACGGTCATCGTCGGCGGCAGCTTCGGTGCCGGAAATTACGGCATGTGTGGCCGTGCCTTCGGTCCACGCCTGCTGTGGATGTGGCCGAACGCGCGCATCTCCGTGATGGGCGGCGAGCAGGCCGCATCGGTGCTGGCCACGGTGCGGCGCGACGGCCTGTCCGCGCAGGGCAAGGACTGGAGCGCCGAGGCCGAGGAGGCGTTCAAGGCGCCGATCCGGGCCCAGTACGAGACGCAGGGCCATCCCTATTACGCGACCGCCCGCCTGTGGGACGACGGCATCATCGATCCGGCCGAGACGCGCGACGTGCTTGGCCTCGCGATTTCGGCCGCGTTGAACGCGCCGATCGAATCGACCCGCTTCGGCGTTTTCCGCATGTGAGGGCGCCGATGGGCGAGGCGCTGCTGATCCATCTCGACCGCCGCGGCGTCGCGACGCTGACGCTGAACCGTCCCGAACTGCACAACGCCTTCGACGATCGGCTGATCGGCGAAATGACCGCGGCGCTGCGCGGGCTGGAGGCCGACCCGGCGGTGCGCGTGGTCGTGATCGCCGGCGCGGGCAAGAGTTTCTCGGCGGGTGCCGACCTCAACTGGATGAAGCGCATGGCGCTCTATTCGCAGGACGAGAACCGCCGCGACGCCGAGGCGCTGGCGCTGCTGATGCGCACGCTGAACGAGCTGGGCAAGCCGACCATCGCGGTCGTGCAGGGCGCGGCGATCGCCGGCGGCTGCGGCCTCGTCGCGTGCTGCGACATCGCGCTGGCGACCGAGCGCGCCAGCTTCGCCATCTCGGAGGTGCGGCTGGGGCTGATCCCGGCCGTGATCAGCCCCTATGTCGTGGCGGCGATCGGCGAGCGCGCGGCGCGGCGTTATTTCCTCACCGCCGAATCCTTCGATGCGCGCGAGGCCGAGCGGATCGGCCTGGTGCATGGCGTCTTCAAGACCGAGCAGCTGGCGATCGGTGTCAGCCAGCTCTGCGACGTCCTGGTCGCCAACGGTCCCGAAGCCCTGGCCGCCGCCAAGCGCATGATTCGGCGCGTCGCGCGCGCGCCGGTCGACGACGCGCTGGTGGCGGAGACCGCGCGCCGGATCGCCGAGATCCGGGTCGGCGCGGAGGGCAGGGAGGGGATCGCCAGCTTCCTCGAGAAGCGCAAGCCCTCCTGGACGTCGGACCGGTGAGCGCGGCGATGTTCGATCGTATCCTCGTCGCCAATCGAGGCGAGATCGCCTGCCGGGTGATGCGCACCGCGCGGCGGCTCGGCATTGCGACGGTGGCGATCTACAGCGACGCCGACCGGGGCGCCCTGCATGTGCGCGAGGCGGACAGCGCCATGCGGGTCGGACCTGCCGCGGCGCGTCAGAGCTATCTCGACATCGCCGCCGTGATCGACGCCGCGCGCCGCTCCGGCGCGCAGGCGATACATCCCGGCTACGGCTTCCTGTCGGAGAACGCCGCCTTCGCGGAGGCCTGCGCGCAGGCGGGCCTCGTCTTCGTCGGCCCGCCCGCCGCGGCGATCCGCGCGATGGGCGACAAGTCGGCGGCCAAGGCGGCGATGGAGCGCGCCGGCGTACCGGTGGTACCCGGCTATCATGGCGTGGACCAGGACGACCGGGTGTTCGCGGCGCATGCCGAGCGCATCGGCTATCCGCTTCTGGTGAAGGCGGCGGCCGGCGGCGGCGGCAAGGGGATGCGGGTGGTCGGCTCGGCGCCGGAGCTCGACGCGGCGCTCGCCGGGGCGCGTCGCGAGGCCGCCTCCGCCTTCGGCGACGACAGGCTGCTCGTCGAGCGCTACCTGCAGCGACCGCGGCATATCGAGATCCAGGTCTTCGCGGACGCGCATGGCGGGTGCGTCCATCTGTTCGAACGCGACTGCTCGCTGCAGCGTCGGCATCAGAAGGTGATCGAAGAGGCGCCGGCGCCGGGCATGACCGCCGCACGCCGGGCGCAGATGGGCGAGGCCGCGATTCGGGCCGCGCGCGCCGTCGGCTATGTCGGCGCCGGGACGGTCGAGTTCATCGCCGACCAGGATGGCGGCTTCTACTTCATGGAGATGAACACGCGTCTTCAGGTCGAGCATCCCGTCACCGAGATGGTCACCGGGCTCGATCTCGTCGAATGGCAGCTGCGCGTCGCCGCGGGCTCGCGCCTGCCGCTCGCCCAGTCGCAGATCGAACTGACTGGGCATGCCTTCGAGGCGCGGATCTACGCCGAGGATCCGCAGCGCGATTTCCTGCCCGCGGGCGGCAGGTTGGCCGCGTTCGTGCGGCCGCCGGAGGGCACCCATGTGCGGCTGGACGCCGGCGTCGCCGCAGGCGACGCGATCGCGGTAGAGTACGATCCGATGATCGCCAAGCTGATCGTCCGGGACGCCGATCGCGACGCGGCGCTCGCTCGCCTGCGCGGCGCGCTGGCCGCGACCCGCATCGCCGGGGCGATCACGAATCTCGATTTCCTGCGCCGCGTCGCCGCGCATCCCGCCTTCGCGGCCGGCGCGGCCGAGATCGACACCGGCTTCATCGCCCGTCATCGCGCCGCGCTGGTGCCGGCGCCCGGGCCGATCCCGGACGCGACGCTCGCCTGCGCCGCAGTCGCGGTCCTCTCGGCCGAGGAGCCGTCCGCGGCTGCCGCCGGCGATCCCTGGAGCCCGTGGGCCGGGCGCTCGGGCTGGCGTCTCGGCGGCGTCGCCCCGCGGGTTCTCGAATTCGCCGAGGGCGAGACACGCTGCCGGGTCGAGGCCGTGGCGTCGCCGGTGCCGGGGGAATACGAACTCGCGTTGCCCGCAGGCAAGCTGCGGGTCCGAAGCCACCCCGCTGCGCATGGCCACATGCGGATAGATCTCGATGGCCATGTCTGCGAGGCCAGCGTGACCATGACCGGCGCATCGATCGCGGTCGACGACGGCACGCAGGCGCGCCGGCTGACATTGGTCGATCCGCTCGCCGCGGCCGATGGCGAAGAGGAGTCCGGCGGCCGTTTCGCGGCCCCGATGCCCGGCAAGCTCGTGGCCGTGCGATGCGCGGCGGGCGAGCGCGTGTCGCGCGGCCAGGTGCTGGTCGTGCTGGAAGCGATGAAGATGGAGCACGCCATTCTCGCGCCATCCGACGGGACGGTGGAGTCGGTGCGCTATAAGCAGGGCGATCAGGTCGCGGAGGGCAGCGACCTGCTCGTCTTCAGGCCCGCATCGTGACCGCGGCGACGAGGCAGCCCCGCGACGCATGGGTCGGCGAGGCGGCATGACCCTCCACCTCGTCAAGCTTTGCGTCGGCATCGGCGACGTCGACGAACTCGCCGACTGGCAGAAGCGGCGCGCCGCCGAACGCAAGGCGGCCGGCGCGACCCATGCCTGCATCCATCGCACGCGCATGATGCCCAAGCGCCAGCCGGAACTGCTCGACGGCGGCTCGCTCTACTGGGTGATCAAGGGCGTGATTCGCGTCCGCCAGCGTCTGGTGGCGGTCGAGGAAGGAAGCTTCGAGGACGGCAGCGCCTGCGCGCAACTCGCGCTCGATCGCAAGCTGGTGCGCACCCTGCCCAAGCCGATGCGACCGTTCCAGGGGTGGCGCTATCTGACGCCGTCTGACGCGCCGGGCGATCTTGGCGAGGCGGGGGGCGACGTCGCGCGCATGCCCGCCGCGATGGTCGAGGAACTGCGTAGTCTCTGCCTGCTGTGAAAAGGATCCGTCTCGTGCCGCGTATCCTACTGACCTATCCCGCCGACGAGCGGCCCGTGCGCTACGGGGCCGCGCTCGAAGACCTGCGTGGACTCGGGGAGGTCGTGCTCAACCCCCATGCGCGCACGATGACCGGCGCCGAGATCGCGGCGGCGGCGTCGGGCTGCGTGGCGATCGTGGCCGACCGCAACACGCCGTTCGGAGCGGACACGATCGCGCGCCTGGCGGATTGCACGGCGCTCGTGCGCGCCGCCATGGATGTACGCAACATCGACATTCCGGCCGCGTCGGCGGCCGGGATCCTGGTGACGCGCGCCGGACCGGGGTTTCGCGAGGCCGTGGTCGAATTGCTGCTCGGCCAGATGGTCGACCTGGCGCGTGGTCTCAGCGACGGCGTCATCGCCTATCGCGCCGGTCGCGTGCCGGAGCGCCGCCCGGGGGTCCAGCTGGCGGGCCGGACAGCGAGCATCCTCGGCTACGGCAATCTGGGGCGACGCATGGCAGAGGTGCTCGGGTTTCTCGGGATGCGCGTGCTGGTCCATGATCCCCATGTCGACGCGATCGCGCCGCCTGCCCGTGCGGTCGGCCGCGCCGAGGCGCTGGCGGAAGGCGATTTCGTGATCTGCCTCGCGCTGCATAGCGCCGAGACCGACCAGAGCATGAATCGCGACGCCTTCCGGCGGATGAAGCGCAGCGCGTTCTTCCTCAACCCGTCCCGGGGCCGCGTCGTGGACGAGGCCGCGCTCGCTGAAGCCCTGCGCGACGGGACGATCGCCGGCGCGGCGCTAGATGTCGGCTCCGACCCGGACGACGTCCCGCCGGTGGCTCTGGGCCGGCTTGCGAATGTGGTCGCGGCACCGCATATCGGTGGCATGGTGCCTGAAGCCCTGGCTTCGCAGGCGCGGGACACGGTCGAGCAGGTCGCCGACATCCTCGCCGGCCGCATGCCCAGGTTCGCGCTGAACCCGGAATCGGCCCGACGGTTGACTGGGCGGCCGCGGACGCCATGATCGCGCGCGGGGAATGCGAGCACGGAGGCTCCGGAACGGCATGACGGGCTTGACGCGCAGGGCGACACTCAGCCGATCGGCGATCGTCGCCGCCTTGTCCGCGGCGGGGATCATGCCCACCAAGAGTGCGCTGGCCGCGTGGAACCGGGCTGCCTTCGAGGGCAGATCGCTCGTCGAGGCGCTGGCGGCGCTCGGCATCGCCGCGCCCGCGGCCAGCGGCGAGGTCCAGATCGTCGCCAACGAATTCGCCGACAACGGCGCGGCGGTGCCGGTGCAGGTCGTGAGCGCGCTGCCGCGCACGACCCGGATCGTGCTGCTCGTCGACCGCAATCCCAACGTGCTTTCGGCGGTGTTCGCGCTCGGACCGATGGCGGTTCCCGAGGTCTCGACGCGCATCAAGATGGCGCAGACGTCGAACGTTGTCGCGGTGGTCGAAGCCGATGGCCGTTTCTTCGCCGCGCAGCGGGAGATCAAGATCACGATCGGCGGCTGCGTCGGCTGACGCGCGGCATTCCGGTCCGCAGGAGGGCATTCGATGACGGGGCCAAGCCGCATCCGCGCGGCAAGCAAGGACGGGATCACCGAGATCCGCATCCTCATGACCCACGAGATGGAGACCGGGCTGCGTCGTGACGGCGCCGGGGCGCTCGTCCCGGCCTGGTTCATCCAGGAGGTGGCCGTGAAGCTCAACGGCGCGGACGCCGCCCTGTGCCAGCTCGGTCCGTCGATCGCGCGCAACCCCTATCTGCTACTGAAGCTGAAGGGCGGTGCGCCCGGCGATACGGTCAGCGTCGGCTGGAAGGACAGCCGCGGCGAGAGCCGCACCGACAGCGTACGCGTGTCCTGACACCCGCCCGCCCCGCGCCACCCGTCGAAGCGAGATGCCGATGATGAACCGCCAATGGCGCCTGCGCTCCCGGCCGCCGGGCATGCCCACGCGCGACACCTGGTACATGTCCGAGGTCCCCGTCCCGGAGCCCGGAGACGGCGAAGTGCTGGCGCGCGCCTGCTGGCTGTCGGTGGATCCCTACATGCGCGGCCGGATCTCGGCGGGTCCGAGCTATGCCCGTCCGGTCGAGCCCGGCGACGTGATGCAGGGCGGCGGCGTCGGTGTCGTGGTGGCGTCGCGCAATCCCGCGCTCAGGCCCGGCGACGTCGTCGAGAGCATGGGCTGGGGTTGGCAGGACTACGCGCTGCTGCCGCCGCTCGGCACGCGGAAGGTCGACCTTTCTCTCGGCCCCATGCGCCAGGCGCTCGGCGTCCTGGGCATGCCCGGCCTCACGGCCTATTTCGCGCTGCTCGACGTCGGCGCGCCGCGGCCGGGCGACGTCGTGGCGGTGTCGTCGGCTTCGGGAGCGGTCGGACAGGTGGTCGGCCAGATCGCGAAGCTGATGGGCTGCCGCACGGTCGCGATCGCCGGCGGGCCGGAGAAGCTCGCATGGTGCCGCGAGCTCGGCTACGACGCCGGCGTCGACTACAAGGCGGGTGATCTGCGCGCCGCGCTGGCGGACGCGACGCCGGACGGGATCGACGTCTATTTCGACAACACCGCGGGCCCGATCTTCGACGCAGCGATGGAGCGCATCAATCTGCGCGCGCGCATCGTCCAGTGCGGAACGATCGACACATACAACCGCCCGGGACAGCCGGATGTCGGCCTGCGCCATCATCGCCAGATGCTGGTCAAGCGCGCGCGCTGGCAGGGTTTCCTCTTCACCGACTACGTCCATCGTAGCGATGAGGGGCTGGCGCGGCTGGCCTCCTGGCTGCGCAACGGCAGCCTGCGCTACCGCGAGGACGTCGTGGACGGCATCGAGCGTATGCCTGAAGCGCTACTGCGCGTCCTGTCGGGTGCCAATCTGGGCAAGCAGCTGGTGCGGATCTCGCCCGAGCAATGAGCCCGGGCGCGCGCGGCCGCGCCTTCAGAGCCGCCCGGCGAGCGCGGCCTCGTACATCGTGCGCATCTCCGGCACCCCGGCCTTCACCGGGTTGCCTCCGGCCGTCGGATCCTCGGCGGCCATGCGCGAGAACAGCTC
>JBIKXN010000005.1:0-20178 GCA_044355765.1 Alphaproteobacteria bacterium | reverse complement strand
ATCGGGCTTCGCGCTGTCCGCGTCCGGCCGGCCGCGGCGGCCGGGTATAGACGCAGACGACCTCGTGGCCCGCATCGGCGAGCGCCGCCAGGGCCTGCACCGCGAAGGGCGGCGTGCCCATGAAGACGAGCCGCATCTCAGCCCGTCTGCCGCTCGGCGCGATCCGCGGCCTTCGCCTTCTTGTGCTTCTGCAGCTTCCTCAGGATCATGCCCCGGCGCAGCGCCGAGATATGGTCCACGAACAGCGTGCCCTCGAGGTGATCCATCTCGTGCTGCAGGCAGACCGCCAGCAACCCCTCGGCCTCGATCTCGCGCACGGCGCCGGTCTCGTCGAGATAGCGCGCGCGCACGCGGCGTGGGCGCGTGACCTCGGCGTAATGCTCGGGCAGCGACAGACAGCCCTCCTCGAAGGGCATCCGTTCCTCCGATGCCCAGACGATCTCAGGATTGGCCATGCGCATCGGCGCGCGCTCGCCGTCCTTCTGGGACACGTCGAGGACGATGACGCGCAGGGCCTCGCCGACCTGCGGCGCCGCCAGCCCGATCCCCGGGGCGGCGTACATCGTCTCGAGCATGTCGTCCATGAGGCCGCGGATCCGGTCGTCGACGGCGACGACCGGCCGCGCCTTGGTCTTCAGCCGCGGATCGGGCGCGACGAGGATTTCGAGCAGAGCCATGACGCCTTTACGTAGTCAGCAGGACCGCGGGGGTCAACCGATCCGCGCGCGCTTGCCCGGGGGGCCGGGGCGGGCGACACTCCGCGGCCCAGGACCGGAGACACGAGATGCAGACCCAAGCCGCCGCCATGAAGACCCTGCTCGCCGGGCCCGGTCTCCATGTGATGCCGGGCGCCGGGGATGGTCTCGGCGCGCGCCT
Source organism: Alphaproteobacteria bacterium (assembly GCA_044355765.1). Classification (GTDB taxonomy): domain Bacteria; phylum Pseudomonadota; class Alphaproteobacteria; order CACIAM-22H2; family CACIAM-22H2; genus CAIOSQ01. Next base: position 19,302 of record JBIKXN010000005.1, on the reverse strand, counting down.
GGTCGAGGAGGCCGGGTTCCGGCTCGGCTTCGCCTCGGGCTCGACGATCTCGGCGCTGCGTCTGGCGCAGCCCGACATGGACCTTCTCTCGGCCAGCGAGATGCGCGACGCCGTCGAGAGCTGCGTCGCCGCGGCGCCGCGCGTGCTGTGGCTCGCCGACGGCGACACCGGCTACGGCAACGCGATCAATGTCCAGCGCACCATCCGCGACTATGGCCGGACGGGCGCGGCCGCCGTGCTGATCGAGGACAAGGCCTGGCCGCGGCCTCTCGGCCACAATGGCGCGAAACTCGTCGTCGAGCGCGACGAGGCGATCGCGCGCTGCCGCGCCGCCGCCGAGGCCTGCCGCGAGGCCGGGATCCTGCTGCTCGCCCGCACCGACGCGCGTCCCTCACGCGGCTTCGACGAAGCGCGGCGGCGGATCGAGGCCTTCCGCAAGGAGGGGGCGGATATCCTGTTCCTGGACTCGCCGCAGGACGAAGCCGAGTTGCGGGCGAGTGTCGAGGCCGGCGGTGGCCTGCCGATGCTGGCGGTCAATGCGCCGGCGGCGAAGCACCACATGCCCGCCGATTCCGTCCTGGAGGCGATCGGCCTGAAGATCGTGGTGTATCCCCAGGACATGCTGGCGGCTTCGGTCCATGCGATGCGCGCCGCGCTTTCCGGGCTCAAGGGCGGCCCGCGGCCCGCGACCTCGGCGCCCGCCGAGCTCGCGACCGCGCTGCGCCTGCCCGAATATCTTGCCGCCGATTCGCGGCTCGCCACCCAACGCTGAACGAGGCGCGTCGCCATGCCGGACCCCGCCAAGCCGCCGATCGACCAGGGCATCACCTGGGTCTACACCGAGGACCTCGACGGCACATGCCGCTTCTACGGCGAGGCGATCGGTCTCGCGCAGGTCCACGATCAGGGCCTGTGCCGGATATTCCGCATCAGTCCCGCGGCTTTCCTGGGCGTATGCAAGCGCAGGCCCGGCCGTTTCGTCGAGCCCAAGGGCGTCGTCATCACCTTCGTGACGCCCGACGTCGACGGCTGGTACCGGCGGCTGGTCGCGGCCGGCGTCGCGCCCGAGGGCGCGCCCGAGCGCAGCGACCAGTTCGGCGTCTATTGCTTCTTCGTCCGCGATCCGAACGGCTATCTGCTCGAATTCCAGATGTTCCTGGATCCGAACTGGCAGAAGGGCTGACCGGCGCCCGGCGCCGTTTCAGGGCGCTCTGCCGCCGCCGGCTTCGGGCGGCTGCACGTGCCCAGCGCCCAGCGTCTCCGCCCCTGCCGCATCGCCGGAAAGCTCGGGCGCCGACAGGCGCCGCGCGGCGGCATCGACGGCGGACAGCGGCTCGATGACATTGCCCTCCGGGGCGGCACCGAGCTCGCGGAAGCGGCGCGCCTGCGGCAGGACGCGCGTTTCCAGACCGCCGACGGCATCGTTGTAGCGCTTCACCGCTCCATCCAGCGCCTTGCCCAGTCCAGCCATGTGCTCGGCCAGCGTTCCGATTCGCCGGTAGAGCTCCGCGCCGAGCGCGCTGACCGCGCGCGCGTTCTCCTCGACCCGCTCCTGGCGCCAGCCCAGCGCCACCGCGCGCAGCAACGCGATCAGCGTGGTCGGCGTCGCCGGCACCACGCCCGTCAGGGCGCCCGCCTCGATCAGCTCGGGATCGGCCTGCAGCGCCGCCGCGAAGAACGCCTCGCCTGGCAGGAACATGACGACGAACTCCGGCGTCTGCGCCAGCTGCTCGACATAGCCGCGTTCCGCGAGCCGCTTCATGTGGCCGCGCATGTCGGCGGCGTGACGGGCGAGCAGCGCCCGGCGCGCCGCTTCGTCCTGCGCCTCGGCGGCGCGCAGATAGGCTTCGAGCGGCGCCTTGGCGTCGACCACGACCGACTTGCCGCCGGGCAGCCGGACGATCATGTCCGGCCGCAGCCGCTTGTCCTCGCCGATCGCGGTCTGCTCGTAGAAATCGCAGCGCGCGAGCATGCCGGCGAGTTCGACCACGCGCCGCAGCTGCACCTCGCCCCAGCGTCCGCGCGCGGTCGGCGAACGCAGCGATTCGGCGAGGCGCGCGGTCTCCGAGCGCAGCGTCTCGCTCGCCTTGCCCAGCGTCTCGACCTCGGTGCGCAGGGCTGCCTCGGCGGCGGCGCGCTGGCGCGCCATCTCGCCGAGCGTGTCGCCCATCTTGTCGAGAGCCGCGCGCACCGGGGCGACCAGCGCCGCGACCGCCTGCTCGCGCCGCTCGAGCTCCGCGCTCGCCTTCACTTCGCTCTGGGCGAGCCGCTCGCGCGCCAGATCGAGGAACATCGCGTTGTTGCGCGCCAGCGCCTCGGCCGACAGCGCCTGGAACGCCTCGCGCAGACGCCCCTCGCCCTCCGCCTGGGCGCGCAGCCTCTCATCGGCCGCGCGCCGCTCGGCCGCGATCCGCGCGCGCATCGCCAGCCAGACGGCCAGCGCGCCTGCCAGCGCGCCGGCCAAGACCGGCCAGCCCAGGGACGAGATCGCGACCGCGTCCATGGCTCAGGCCCGATGATAGGGATGGCCGGCCAGGATCGACCATGCGCGGTAGACCTGCTCGGCCAGCATCACGCGCACCAGCATGTGCGGCCATGTCATCTGACCGAGCGCGAGCGTCAGGTCGGCATCCTCGCGCAGGCCGGGGTCGAGCCCGTCGGCGCCGCCGATCAGGAAGGCGACGTCGCGTCCCGAGTCGCGCAGAGCGCCCAGGCGCCGGGCGAACTCGGCGCTGGACAGCGACTGGCCTCGGCCATCCAGCGCGATCGCGTAGGCGCCGGCCGGAACCGCCGCGCGCAGCAGCGCCGCCTCGCGGGCCGCGCGCTCCGCTCCCGCCACCGGTCGTCGCTCCTCGCACTCGACGACCTCGAGCGGCCAGCGCGCCGCGGCCAGCCGCGCAGCGTAGTCGGCGAAGGCGTCGGCCAGCGGACCACCGCGCAGGCGCCCGACCGCGGAGAGGACGAGGCGCATGGCGACCGGTTCCGCCGCCTCAGCCGCGCCCTTCGCCCGCGGGACCGAAATCCGCGGTCCACATCTTCTCGAGCGCGTAATGCGCGCGCGCATCCGGGCGGAAGAGATGGACGACGACATCGCCGGCATCGACCAGGACCCAGTCGCCGCGCGCGCTGCCCTCGACCGGGACATGGCTCCGGCCCATCGCCTTCAGCTTCTGGACCAGGTGGTCGGCCATCGCCGCGAGCTGGCGCGCGTTTGTGCCGGTCGCGACGACCATGAAGTCGGCGATCGTGCTCTTGCCTGCGAGTTCGATGCGGACGATGTCCTCGGCCTTGTCGGCGTCGAGCGACGCCTCGATCTTCTTGACCAGGGCGCGGACGGCGGCGGGCGGGGCCTTGCGCGGTCTACGGGTCGCGATCTTTTCCTCCTGCCAGAGGCGGAGCCGCCGCCGATAGGGCGGCGAGCGCCGCGAGAGAGCGTGCGCGAGCCTCGCGGATCGCGCTCGCGGAAGCGGGGTTGAGGCGGCTGTGGAAGAAGACCCAGGCCGGCGCGCGGTCGAGCGGCAGCGAGCGGCTGCGCGCCTCGCGGCGGCGGGCCCACGAGAAACGACGCGCGGCCTTGCCCGCCAGCGCCTTCACCGAGTAGCCGGGCCGCGCGAACACGGCGACCGGCACCGAGCCGAAGATGTCGGTCCAGCGGGCCCATGCCGGGATCTGGATCAGATTGTCAGCGCCCATCAGCCACACGAAGCGCGTCCGGCGAAAACGCCCGCCGAGCGCCGCCAGCGTGTCGGCGGTGTAGCGCGTGCCGAGCGCCGCCTCGACGGTCACCACGCGCAGCCGCGGATGGTGACCGATGACGCGCTGCGCCGACGCGGCGCGCGCCGCGAGCGCCTCCATGCCGGAACCGGACTTGAGCGGATTGCCCGGCGACACCAGGAACCAGATCTCGTCGAGCGACAGCCGCTTGAGCGCGATCAGCGCGATCTCCAGATGGCCTTCATGCGCAGGGTTGAAGGATCCGCCTAGCAGGCCGATGCGCCGCCGCGGCGCCACCCCGAGGATATGAGCCGGCAGAACGCGGGTCACGGCCGCGTCTGCCCGCTGCCGAGCACGACGTATTTGTAGCTCGTGAGCTGGTCCGGACCGACCGGACCGCGCGGCGGCAGGCGCCCGGTGGCGATGCCGATCTCCGCGCCGAAGCCGAACTCGCCACCGTCCGCGAATTGCGTGGACGCGTTGCGGATGACGATCGCGCTGTCGACCCGCCGGCAGAACTCCGCGGCCGCCGCGTCGTCGGCGGTGACGATCGCATCGGTGTGATGCGAGCCGTAGAGGTTGACGTGGTCGATCGCGGCGTCGAGGTCACGGACTATGCGCACGGCGATAACCGCGTCGAGATACTCGGTGCGCCAGTCCTCCTCGGTCGCGGCCTTGACGCGCGGGTCCATGCGCTGCACCAGGGCGTCGCCGCGGATCTCGCAGCCCGCCTTGAACAGGTCGTGGAGGATCGGCGGCAGATGCGTAAGCGCGACGTCGCGATCGACCAGCAGCGTCTCGGTCGCGCCGCAGACCGTCACCCGCCGCATCTTCGCGTTGAGGACGATTCGGCGCGCCATCTCAAGATCGGCGGCGCGGTGGACATAGCTGTGGCAGATACCGTCGAGATGGGCGAGCACGGGCACCCGCGCCTCCTTCATCACGCGCTCGATCAGCGACTTTCCGCCGCGCGGCACGACTACGTCCACCAGACCGGTCATCGTCAGCAACTTACCGACGGCGGCGCGGTCGCGTGTCGGCACCAACCCGATCGCCGCCACGGGCAATCCGGCCGCGCGCAGCCCCGCATGCAGGCAGGCGACGATGACGCGCGAAGTTTCCAGGCTCTCGGCACCGCCGCGCAGGATCGCGACGTTGCCGGACTTGAGACAGATCGCGCCGGCATCGGCGGTGACGTTGGGGCGCGCCTCGTAGACGATCGCCACGACCCCGATCGGGACGCGCACGCGCCGGATCACGAGACCGTTGGGCCGCGTCCACTCCGCGTCCACCGCGCCGACCGGATCGGGCAGCACCGCGACCTCCTCCAGCCCGCGCGCGATCGATTCGATCCGGGCCGGATCGAGACGCGAGCGGTCGGTCATCGCCTCCGACAGGCCGTTGGCCGCGCAGAGCGCGAGGTCGCGGGCGTTGGCGGCGAGCAGTTCCTCGCGATGCGCGCGCAACTCGGTCGCCGCGGCCTCCAGCGCCCGGCGCTTGTCGGCCGGCGACGCGGCAGCCACCGTCGCGGCGGCATCGCGCGCGGCACGGCCGAGCGCCGCCATGGTTGCGTCGATGTCTTCGGCCAGTTCGGCCGTGGTCAGGGTCACGGGCTCATCACCAGATCGTCGCGATGGATGATCTCGTCCCGGCCACGATAACCCAGGACGGCGGCGATTTCAGCCGAGCGTCGCCCGCGGATGCGCTCCATCTCGCCGGCGCCATAGGCCGAAAGGCCGCGCGCGATCTCGCGACCGTCGGGCGCGACCACCCGGATCAGGTCGCCGCGCTCGAAGCTGCCCTCGATCCGCGTCACGCCGGCCGGCAGCAGGCTCTTGCCGCGTCCGAGCGCCGCTACGGCGCCGGCATCGATCTCGACGCTGCCGGCCGTCGTCACATGCGCGGCGATCCAGCGCTTGCGCGCCGACAGCGGCGTCGCGCTGGGCAGGAACCAGGTCGCCGGGGCGCCTTCGTCCAGCGCGCGCAGCGGATTGGACTTCTTGCCGAAGGTGATCGCCATCCGGCAGCCGGCGGCCAGCGCGATCTTGGCCGCGATAAGCTTCGTCACCATGCCGCCCGAGGAATAGCCGGTCGGCGCCTCGCCGCCCATCGCCTCGATCTCGGCGGTCACCTCGGTGACGATCGGGATCCGCGCCGCATCCGCCCGCTTGCGCGGATCGGCGGTGTAGAGACCGTCGATGTCCGACAGCAGGACGAGCGTATCCGCCGACACCATCTGCGCGACGCGCGCGGCGAGGCGGTCGTTGTCGCCGAAGCGGATCTCTTCGGTCGCGACGCTGTCGTTCTCGTTGATCACCGGCACGGCGCCCAGCTTGAGCAGCTGCGCCATGGTGGCGCGCGCGTTCAGGTGCCGTCGCCGCGCCTCGGTGTCGTCGGGCGTCAGCAGGATCTGGGCGACCGTGATGCCGTGGCGGGCCAGCGTCTCCTGATAGGCGTGCGCGAGGCGGATCTGACCGGTGGCCGCGGCGGCCTGCTTTTCCTCCAGACGCAGCGTCGGTCCGGCGAGCCCGAGATGGCGGCGCCCGACGGCGATCGCGCCGGACGAGACGATCAGCACCTCGGCGCCGCGCGCGCGGAGCATCGCGACGTCGTCGGCGAGCGCATCCAGCCAGTCGCGCCGGATCGCGCCGCTGCCCTCCTCGACCAGCAGCGCCGAGCCGATCTTGACGACGATGCGCCGCGCGCCGCGCAGGAGCAGTTCCGGCGTGACGGCCTCTTGCGCGGCGAGGCTCATGCCGCCTCCGGCGCGGCCGCGCGGCGCGCCACGACATGCGCCATCAGCGCACGCAGGACCGCCGGCACACCCTCGCCCGACACCGCCGACAGCGTCATCACCCGGGCATGCGGCGTGCGACGACGCACCGCGCGCGCGAGCGCCGCCTTCTTGCGCTTGACGACGTCCGAGGGCAGAGCGTCGCATTTGTTCAGGCCGACGATCTCCGGCTTGTCGGACAGCCCGCCGCCATAGGCCTCGAGTTCGGCGCGGATCAGCTTGTAGGCGCCGGTCACGTCGTCGGAGGTCGCGTCGATAAGGTGCAGGATGGCGCCGCAGCGCTCGACATGGCCGAGGAATCTATGCCCCAGTCCGCGGCCCTCGGCAGCGCCCTCGATCAGGCCCGGCAGGTCGGCCAGCACGAACTCGGCGTCGTCGATTCGCACCACGCCGAGTTGCGGCTTCAGCGTCGTGAACGGATAATCCGCGATCTTGGGACGGGCTGCGCTGGTGGCGGCCAGGAAGGTCGATTTTCCGGCATTGGGCAGTCCGACCAGCCCGACATCGGCGATCAGCTTGAGGCGCAGCCACACCCAGCGCTCCTCGCCCGGCCAACCCGGATCGGCGCGGCGCGGCGCCTGGTTGGTGGAGGATTTGTAATGCGCGTTGCCGAAGCCGCCGTCGCCGCCGCGGCACAGCACGATGCGCTGACCAGGCTCGGTCATGTCGGCGATCAGCGTCTCGTTGTCCTCCGCCAGGACCTGCGTGCCGATCGGCACGCGCAGAAGGATGGGGCCGCCGGCGCGCCCGCTCTTGTTCTGGCCCTCGCCATGGTGACCGCGCTCGGCGCGGAAATGCTGCTGGTAGCGGAAGTCGATCAGGGTGTTGAGATTGGCGAGCGCCTCGATGACCACGTCGCCGCCGCGGCCGCCATCGCCGCCGTCGGGACCGCCATACTCGATGAATTTCTCGCGCCGGAAGCCCACGCACCCGGCCCCGCCGTCACCGGCCTTCGCGTAGATCTTGCACTGGTCGAGGAATTTCATGGCGGCGCTCGCGTCGCGGCTGGGCGGGGCCCCGAACGCGAACGGGGGAACGGCGCGGGCCGTTCCCCCGTTCTCGTCTCGCGCGGTTGGGGAGGAACGTCTATTCCGCCGCCGCCGGAACCGGGTTGATCGATACGAACATCCGGTTGCCGCCGCGACGCCCGAACTTCACCGTGCCGTCGATCAGGGCGAACAACGTATGGTCGCGTCCCATGCCGACATTGGCACCGGCGCGATAGACCGTGCCGCGCTGGCGGATGATGATGTTGCCGGCGCGGACGGCCTCGCCGCCATAAGCCTTGACGCCGAGCCTCCGGCCGTCCGAATCGCGCCCGTTGCGCGAGGAACCGCCGGCTTTTTTCTGTGCCATGGAGTGTCTCCGTATCCTTGCTGGAGGCGCCCGCTCAGGCTGCCACGATGTCCGAGATGCGCACCACGGTCTGCGACTGGCGATGACCGTTCTTGCGGCGGGAGTTCTTGCGGCGGCGCTTCTTGAACACGATCACCTTTTCGCCGCGCTGCTGCGCCAGCACGGTGCCCTTGACCAGGGCGCCCGCGACCGTCGGCGCGCCGACCTTCGTCGCGCCGTCGCCGGCGACCATCAGCACGTCGGTGAACTCGACGGTGCCGCCGGCCTCGCCCGCGACTTTCTCGACGACGATGACGTCGTTCTTGGCGACCTTGTACTGCTTGCCGCCGGTCTTGATCACTGCGTACATGGAAGGCGCCTTCCGGATTCAAATACTGAATGGCCGCTCGCATCGGTCCACGACCCGGCGGCCCAAAGTGGCGCGGATAATCTTCGCGCCCCCCCAGGCTGTCAAGCGCGGAAAACCCGCGGTCCGGAAGGGCACTCGTCGCCCCAGGATGGGCTCGCCGGTGGCCGCCCCGGCCGGATGTGAGGAACCGCCGGCGACGCCAAGGTCCGCGACGCTTGCGGCATCCCCGCCCCTTCGCTAGGTTCCGCCGCGTTTGTCGGCCGGCGGCATCCGCGGAAGGGTGGCAGAGCGGTTGAATGCACCGCACTCGAAATGCGGCATGCCCTTGCGGGCATCGGGGGTTCGAATCCCCCCCCTTCCGCCAGTCACCGACCCCGGCACGCTGACCCGATCTCGGTCTGGCGCCTTGGCTCAAACCGGTCCGCCGGGCTGCGGAAACCGTCCATGGCCATGACCCGCGCGCGGGGCGAGGACCGCCGCTCTTTACTGCGCGCCCAATGGGCTATCTCGGGATGCGGAGCGATGACCCGCGCGGGACGAAACGCGATGAGAGACCGGCGGTGAGACGATCATGCGCGCGCGGCGGGTCTGGGCCACTGCGCCTCTGGTCCGGGAGCGGCCCGGCAATCCGCCGCGCCTCGGATATGGCCGCCGCCGGGTCGCAGGTTGGATGCGCCCGCCGCGCGTTGCTGGTCGGGGTGACGGCAGGCATCGCGGCCTTGATCGCAGGACGGGCCGCAGCGCATTCACAGTTGCGGCGATCCGTACCGGCGCCGGGGGCCGTGCTGCGCCAGTCGCCGGAGCGGATCGAACTGGTCTTCAGCGAGCGGGTCCAGATGACGGCGCTGCGCCTCTTCCGCGCCGGCGGAGACGAGATCGCCCTGCCGCGGCGGGCGATCCGGGTCGCCGACGCCGAAAGCGTCACGCTGCCGCCGCTCGCGACCGGCGCGTATCGCATCGAGTGGCGCATCATCTCCGCCGATGGCCATCCGGTCGGTGGCACGATCACCTTCAGCATCGAGGCGCCGGCGGCACCATGATCCTTGAGCATCTCCAGCCGGACGCCTCCATGCTCGACGGCGCGGTCGTCGTGGTCCGCGCGCTCTATTACCTCTCCACTCTTGGCGCCGCGGGTCTCGCGCTCTTCGCTATCGGCTTCGGCCATCGCCTCGAGCCCAGCGAGAACGCAAGGCTGCGCGCCGTCCTGCTGACCGGGATCGCCGTCGGGCTGACATTGTCGGTGCTGTCGCTGGCGCTTCGGGTGCGCGTGCTTACGGCCGGCGCCAGCAGCTTCGACGCCGAGGTCTGGGCCGCGGTGATGCGCTCGCGCATCGGCGACGCGTTCTGGCTGCGCGCCGCCGGCCTGGCGATGATCGGCGCGGCGGCCACGGCCTGGCGCGCCGGACCGGCGCTCGCCTCGGTCGGCGCGGCGCTGGTCTTCGCGTCCTACGCCGCGATGGGACATTCCACGCTCTACAACCCGCGTCAGGAACTCGCCGCGCTGGTCGTGGCGCATCTCGCCCTGGTCGCCTTCTGGGTTGGCTCGCTGCCGCCGCTCGCCTGGGTCGCGCGACGACGCGACGGCACCTCGGCGGCGGCGCTGATCGCGGATTGGGCCCGCGCGGCCACGATCGCCGTCGGCGCGATGATCGCGACCGGGGCTCTCCTCGGGTGGTACCTGACGCTGCGCCTCGACCGCATCCTCGACGCCTGGCATGGATGGGCGCTTGCGGCCAAGACGCTGCTGGTGCTGGCGGCGCTGGCCCTGGCGCTGCGCAACCGGACGCGTCTGACCCCGGCGCTCGCGCGCGGCGAGGCCGCGGCCGGCGCGCGTCTCGCCGTCGCGATCAGGACCGAGATGGCGATCGTGGCGCTGGTGTTCTACGCCGCCGCGGAGATGGTGTCGGTCCATCCCGCCGATTACGGCCATCGGATCCAGGGATGAAGGGCGGCGCGGTCACAGGTCCAGGCGCTTGAACAGGCGCGCGGGTATGGCCCGGATGATCGCCATGAGCAGTCGCCAGAACGCTGGCGCGTAGACGATGTCGCGCCGTCGGTCGACGGCGCCAAGCGCCGCTGCGGGTCATGCGCGGCGAGCGTGGCCTCGAACGCGGCGTGGCGGGGATAAGAGCCCCGGAAAACGGCGGGCGACTGCACAGGATCCCTGGCGAGATAGATCCGGCCGCCTGCACCGATCCTCGTGCGCTCAAGCGCCGCGAGCAACTCCGGCGCGCCGGCCACGTTCGGCATGTCGAGCGTCAGCGTGACGCCGCGCATCGCGAACGACAGATGGCCCAGCCCCTCGCCGCCGAGCGTCTTGATCACCGTGAGGAAGGAGGCATGGCCGGTGGCGGAAACAATCTCCAGCATCCGCCGGATCGCCCCTGCAGCTTGCGCATCGAAGACGAGGGACCGGAATTGGCGGAAGCCGCCGCCGCCATGGAGCCGGTTCCAGTCAACGACCGCTTCGGGCGGATAGAATCATTCGTCCAAGGCCCGCGCGCCGTGGCCATCGGGGCGTCTGGGCGCTGCTGGCGCTGTCGGCGGCGCAACTGCCGCGCGCCGGCGTTCAGCGCGCCGGCAGATAGCCCCGGCGGTTACCCTCGAAATCGAAGATATTCGCGCCGCCATCGGGCTTGGGAACCACGTAGCCCTTGGGCATGCCTTCGGCGTCGCGCAGGATGCGGTCGTTGCCGTGCCGATAGGGGCTGTTGAGCCAGTTGGCTGGGCTGTTCTCCCAGCGCAGCGGACTATTGACCCAGTTCGCAGGATTGTTCTCCCAGCGGTTCGGGCCCGCATACCAGTCGCTCGCGCCGGCGACGCTGGGCACCACCAGCAGCAGGATCGCCGCGGTGCGGATGGCGAAGCGAGAAAACATGTCGGATCCTCCATGCGCGCCGGAGCGGGGCTTCCCCAGACTGGCCGTTCGGGGACACCGGAATAACGGATGGCTGGAGTGGAAATTCCACGGCAACGGTCACGCATCCTGCGCCGTGCCCCGCGCATGTGGGAACCGCCGGGACAGAGGGGGTTTCCCGGCTATTGGCCGGCCGCGCCCAATTCGCGCCGGCGCGCCGCCACACGGCGTGCGGTCTCGGGGTCGGCGAAGCAGGCCTCGGCGGCCGCCTGCTCGGCCACGAGCGCGCCTTCGAGCGTCGCGGCGGCGCCGCCGGCCAGGGCCGCCTTCAGCCGCGCGACGGCACCCGGCGCCAGCGCCGCCACACGGCGCGCGAGATCGAGCGCCACGGGCATGAGGTCGGCCGACGGCACCACACGGTTCACAAGCCCAAGATCGCGCAGCGCCGGCGCTCCCAGACGCTCGCCCAGCAGCATCAGTTCCATCGCCCGCTGGTGGCCCAGCGCCCGCGGCAGCAGATGCGTGACGCCGCCGGTTACGAAATGGCCCAGCGCCATCTCGGGAAAGAAGCAGATCAGGTCATCCGCCGCCACGACGAGATCGCAGTTCAGCATCCATTCGAAGCCGCCCCCCACCGCGTAGCCAGCGACCGCGCCGACTACCGGTTTGGGCCCGCACATGATGTCGCGGGTGATGCGCTGGATCGCGGCGCAGGTATCGGCCGCGCTTCGCGCGCTCGCCGCCTGCGACGGGAATTCCTGCAGATCGTCGCCAGCGCAGAAGGCGCGGCCGGCCCCGGTCAGCACGATGACCCGCGCCTCGGGCTCGGCCTGCGCGCGCGCCAGGTGGTCGTGGAGATCGGCCAGCAGCGTGCCGCCGATAGCGTTCAGGCGCCGCGGCCGGTTGAGCGTTACGACGGCGATCCCGTGCTCGATCGACAGCAGCGCATCGCTCATTTTCTATGTCCCTCGGCCTCGCGGTCCCATGTGTCCGCGGTCACGCCCTCGGCGCGCAAGCGGAATTTCTCGATCTTGTCGGTCGGCGTGCGCGCGAAGCCGTCCACGAAGCGCAGATAGCGCGGCACCATGAAGCGCGGCATGCGCTGCGCGCACCAGGCCGCCAGCGCGGCCGCGTCCAGCGCGCTGCCTGGCCGCGTCAGCACGCTCGCCATCACCTCGTCCTCGGTGAGTTCGCTCGGCACGCCGTAGACGGCGCAGGCGACGACCTCGGGATGGGTCTCGACGACCGCCTCGACCTCGGCCGCGGCGATGTTCTCGCCCCGCCGGCGCACGACGTCCTTGGCCCGGCCCACAAAGCGGAAATACCCGTCCGCGTCGCGGCGCAGCAGGTCGCCGGTATGGAACCAGCCGTCGCGGAATGCCGCCGTCGTCGCCTGCGGGTCGCGGTAATAGCCGGCGGCGAGCATGGCCGGCGCGAGCGCACGCACCTGCAATTCGCCGACCTCGCCCGCGCCGACCTCGCGACCGTCCGGATCCGCCAGCCGCGCCGCGAACGGACCGTGGAGGATCCCGCAGGTGCCCGGCCGACGCGGCGCATCGAGCGGCGTGAAGATGAAGGTTCCCGTCTCGGTGGACCCGTAGAGCTCTACCAGCCGGCAGCCGAAGCGTGCCTCGAAATCGGGTGCCCAGTCCGGCAGCGGCACGCCCCAGCCCAGACGCGCGCGGTGATCGCGGTCGCGCGGGGTCGGCGGCGCCTTCCAGAGCATGGTGAGCGTGGCCCCCATGAAGTCGAACACGGTGGCGTCGAGCGCGCGAATCTCGTCCCAGAACCGCGACAGGCTGAACCGCGCCCCGATCGCTGCGACCGCACGCAGCAGCAGCGCCGGGACGAGCGTCATGACCGCCGCGTCGAGATGGAACAGCGGATAGGGACAGTAGAGGACGTCGTCGCGCCGCAGCCCGAGACCTTCGATGGTCAGCGCCGCCTGGCCCAGCACGAAACGGTGCGGGATGATCGCGGCCTTCGACCGGCCCGTCGTCCCAGACGTGTAGAGCAGCAGACAGGGATCGTCGAAGGCGATATCGGGCGGCGGCGGCGGTTGCGCCGCGCCCGACACGAACGCCTCCCAGCTCGTCTCGCCCGCATGCGCGGGCGCGCCGCCGACCAGCACCACGCGCGCGATCCGCGGCGTCTCGCGCCGCACCGGTTCCCAGGCCTGGCGAAATCCAGCATGCGCGACCAGGATGCGGGCGCCGGCAAGTTCGACCGCGTCGCCGAGCGTGCTGCCCAGGAACGCCGTGTTCAGCGGCGCCGCGACCGCGCCGCATTTCGCGATCCCCATCCACGCGACCACGAATTCGGGCGAGTTGGGCAGCATCAGGCTGACGACCTCGCCGCGCGTCACGCCGAGCCCGGCAAGCGCAGCGGCGAAGGCGTCGCTGCGCGCGTCGATCTCGGCATAGCTCCACGCGCCGTCGACCATGCGCAGGAAGATCAGGTCGGGCGTCTCGCGGGCGGCGCGCCGCAGCTCCTCGCCCAGCGACGTCGCGACTTCGATCGGAGCGCGCCACCCGGCGCCGGTCGTCACAGACTGCCGTCGATCCATCTCCGCCGCCGCCTCCGTCACCGTCCGGCCCGCAGCACCGGCGCGACGCAGTATGCCATGGCGGCGGTCACGCGCCGCGACGCGCCGCGTCAGTCGTCGCTCGGCTCGGCCGCCAGCCCGATCGCGGCCACGGCGAGATTCGCCTTCACCAGGCTGGCGTGCAGATCCGCGAGCACGCCCGGCGGAAGCCGCGCGTCGAGCGCGTCATGGGCGTCGCGCATGAGCGGTCCCACCTCGGCCTGGATGCGGCGCCCCTTGGGCGTCAGTTCGACAAGCACCTGCCGGCGGTCGAGCCTGTCCCGTGACCGGCGCACCAGACCGGCGGCTGTCATCCGGGTGACGATGCGCGAAGCGCTTGCCGTCGGGATCGCGGTCTCGGCGGCGAGCGTGGTCATCTCGGTCGGACCGCGCTCGCCGAGCGTCCTGATCAGGCGCCAATTCTGGTCGGTCAATCCGCGCGTGCGCAGCACCGGCCGGAAGACGAGCCGCATCGCGTCGCGCAGCCGCAGCAATTCCAGGACCAGCGCGCCGTCCGGGGCGGGCGACACGCTCTCGTCGCGCAGGACCGGATCGGCGGCAAGCGGCGGCTGGCGGGAGTTTTGCGGCATCGGTCCCTCCTGTTCTCCGGCACTGTCCGCACCCCCTCGTGGGTTCGTCGGCCGATATGGCACCCGACGGCGGGAGACGCGCACGGCGACGTCCCGAGGAACATCCATGCGCACCGCGACCCGGCCGATCGTTCGTCGGTGTAGATGGGGATCCGGTCCCCGGTCCTGCAAGGGATCGCAACGCGATCCGGTCGCTTTCCGACGCGCCGTTCGGCGGTCGCCGCGCAGCAGGGACCGGTCGGCAGGAAACGGTCGGCGGACTGGCATTCCCGGCGCCCCTGAGCCACGATCATGACGGAGGCGGCCGTGCGCGGATCCAGGCGCGGCGGACGCGACAAGCGGCACGGCTCCGCGGGCCCGATGGGGCGGTGCGCCGGACGAGGCTCGGCTGAGGCATGATACGGCTCTCGATTGCGTTCTTCTGCTCCGGCTTTGCCGCGTTGCTGTGCCAGATCGTCTGGCAGCGCATGCTCGGCATCTTCGCCGGATCGGACACGATCTCGGCGGCTCTCGTGGTCGGCGCCTTCCTCAGCGGCCTCGGCCTTGGGTCGATCCTCGGCGCCAAGCTCGCCGATCGGCTGTCGCCGGCGCGCGCCGCGCTCGGCTTCGCCCTCGCCGAGATCGGCGTTGGCGCCTTCGCCCTGCTGTCGAAATGGTTTCTCTACGACTGGCTGGCGACCGACCTCGCCGGATCGGTCGACGCGCCGCTCGCGATATTCGCCCTGTGCTTCGCCGGGCTGGCATTGCCGACCACGCTGATGGGGGCATCGCTGCCGCTGCTGTCGCGCGCGGTCTCGGTTTCGGTCGCCGGTCTCGCCGAGCGCATCGGCATGCTCTACGGGTTGAACACCCTGGGCGCCGGTCTGGGCGCGCTGCTGGGCGGCTGGGCGCTGGTCGGAAATCTGGGTTTCGTCGACGCCCTGCGGCTCGCCGCCGGACTGGAATTCCTGGCGGCGGCCCTTGCCCTCACCCTCGTCTCCGGACTGCCGAAGCACGCGCCCGCGCCGGCAGCGGCGGGTGCCGGGCGCGGGGAGGCGGCGCATGGCGGATTGCCGCTCTGGTGCGTCCTCGTCTTCCTGTCCGGCTATGTCGTCGTCGCGCTGGAGATCGTCTGGGTGCGCATGATCGGCCAGGTCGGCCAGTATCATGCCTATCTGTTTCCCACCGTGCTCGGCGTGTTTCTGCTCGCCGACGGGCTCGGCATGGCGGTCGGCGCGCGGATGCTGCGGCGGATCGAGGACCCGCGCCCCGCCTTCTTCGTCGCCCAGGGGGCCGGCTTCGTGCTGGCGGCCGCGCTGCTGGTCCTGCTGTGGCTCGCGGTGCCGCACTGGCCGCTGGGCGAGGCGATGAGCGTGGACGCGAACCGTCTGCGCGGCGGCGCGCTCGCGACCATGGTCGCGCTGACGCTGGTCGTCGTCGGGCCACCGTCCTTCGCCATCGGGATGACCTTCGCGTTCGTCCAGAAGGCGGTCCAGAAGGATCTGACCCTGGTCGGGACGCGCGTGGGGTGGGTGCAGTTCGCGAACATCGCCGGCAACGCGGCCGGCTCGATCGTCACCGGTCTCGTGTCGTTGCACTGGCTGGGCACCGCCGGCACGATCAAACTGCTCGCCGGCCTGTCGCTGCTGTTGCTGCTGGGCTGGCTGCTCCAGGCCCGGCGCGCCCGCGGCCCCGAAACCGCGCTGGCGGTCGGCTGCGCCCTGCTGCTTTTCCTTTTTCCCGGCAACGCGGCGCTGTGGACGCGGTTGCACGCCGAGCGGCCGGGCCAGGTCACGCTCGGCGCCGAGGACCGGTCGGGCGTCGTCCTCTTCCGGCCCGACGCCGACGCGGGCGCCGAGGCGCGCGGCCCCTTCTTCATCCAGGGTTTCAGCCAGGGCCGTCTGCCCTTCCTGTCGATCCACCAGTTCCTCGGCGCGGTCGGGCCGCTGCTGCACCCGTCGCCGCGCCGCGTGCTGGCGATCGGCATCGGCAGCGGCGGCACGCCATGGGCCAGCGGGATCAGGCCCGAGAGCCATGTGCGCGCCATCGAGATCGTCGGCCCCGTGATCGCCACGCTCGCGCAGGTGGCCGAGCGTTATCCCGGGTCGCCGATCGCACGCATGCGCGCCGACCCGCGCTGGGTCTTCGAGCATGGCGACGGTCGGCGCTTGCTCGCGCGCGAGACCGCCACCTACGACGTGATCGAGGCGGACGCGATCCTGCCCGAAGGATCGCATTCGGGGATGCTCTACAGCGCCGAGTTCCTGGACCAGGTGCGCAAGCGCCTCGCGCCGGGCGGGCTATACGTGCAATGGGCACCGACGCAGCGCACGGTCGAGACCTTCGTCGCGGTCTTCCCGCATGCCCTGCTGCTGATGCCGGCGGCGGTCCTGGTCGGCTCGAACGACCCGATCCGTTTCGATGCCGATGCGCTGCGCGCCGCGTTCCGCGACCCGGCCAACCTCGCGCATCTTCAAGCCGGCAACCCGGCTTCGGACGACTGGGCCGCCATGTTCGCCGGCGGGGCGGTGCGCTGGACGCCCGGCCAGCCGCGCGCGGTGCCGCCGCTCACCGACGTCTTTCCGCGCGACGAGTTCTATCTGAACAATCCGTCCACCGGCACCGATCGATTCGTGCGCGGCCTGCCGCCGGGAGCGCGTTGAGAGCCGTGGATCGCACACTTCACGCAGGTGCCGACGCGGCGCCGCGGGAGCGTCCCATCCAGACGAGAACCGCCGCCGCGACCGCCATCCAGGCGATCCGCGCGCCATACCGGTCATGCGGTCCCGACAGCGCGCCCGTCATGAAGGCGTTCGCCGCGATGGCGCCCAGCGCGAAGACGGCGAATGCGGCCGGCACAGGCTTCGCGCGCCAGCCCCCGCGCACGAACCAGCCAGCGAGCAGAACGAGCGCCGCCAGGACGATGGCCTGGTGCAGAGCGTCCGCGCCCGTGCCGGGGTCCATGTCGCGCATCTGCGCCGACGCCTCGAATCGCCCGCGTTCGTGCGCGCCCAGCAATCCGCCCACCACCTCAGCGACGCCACCGCGCAGGTCCGAAGGCTCGAGCGTGTCGCCCATCCGCGTGCGGAGCGCCTGACGCAGCGTATTGGCAAGCATCGCGCGCGCGACCGCCAGCGGAGCTTGCGTCAGCGTCGCCGCAACGATCTGCGCCGCCTCGCCGGTCAGCGACAGCCCGTTGTCCGGGCGCGGCGTGCCGTCGCGCGCGCGCAGGAGCGGGCTGCGCGCGCTCCACAGGAATGCGTCGGCGCTCATCGGCATCGCGTCCGCATGCGCACAGAGCTCCCAGCCACGCGCCGGACAATGCCGGCGCAGCGTCTCGGCGGCCGGGCCGTCCGCCTGCAGCCGGGCGAGCAGGAAGAGCGCGCCGTGCGCCGACAGCACCGGCTTGCCGAATGCGGCGAGATTGGCGGCGAGCAGGAAGGCCAGCGCCCCGGCCAGCGGCACCGCCGCGCGCAGGACCGGTCCCCTCCCCCGCCGCGTCAGCGCGGCCAACGCCACCGCCGCGCCGGCGATGCCAAGATGCGACAGATGGACGGCGATCGCGAAGGCCGCGACTACGCCGATCGCTAGGCGCAGCCTGGTCGAGGCCCCGTCGTCCCAGGCGAGCAGAAACAGGCACAGGACGACCACCGGCGCGAAGATGTCGGGCATCAGCAGCGCGACGAACCAGGGCGCGGTCGTAGCCGCGGCCAGCACCAGAACCAGCACCGCGAAACGCAGGCGGTCGGCCGCGCCCGCGACCACCGCGACGACGCGCCAGAGCAGCCAGGACAGCAGGACCGCCTGCACGACCGCGGCACCCCAGAGCGAGACACCGCCCGAGGCGACGAGAAGGAATGGTCCGTATGCCGCCGTCTTGTCCCATGGATGACGCCAGGTCAGCGCATGGAGCAGATAAGAGACGCTGTCGATGAAGGCGAGCGGATAGGCGTTCAGGAAGGCGGGCCAGAGCAGGAGCGCCGCGCCGCCGAGCACGCAGGCGAACGGCATGTCAGCGCGCAGGCCCGGCGCGCATCATCCCGAGCACGGCGACGAAGAAGGCGCCGAAGGCCAGCTGCAGGCCGAGCAGCATCGCCGTCAGCGACGCGATCACCAGCCGGATGGCGCCTGCCCCCGCCAGCGGCCCGAAGCCGCCTGCGCCCCAGCGGGCCACCGCCATGAAGCCGAGCCCGAGCCCCGCGAACACCAGCATCCCCGCCAGGATCAGCGCGGGCTCGAGCCCGAAGCGCGCCAGCGCGGCGGTCAGCCGGCGCGCCTCCGGCACGACCCCCTCGAGACCGCCATAGATCCTGGCGAACACCCAGAACTGCACCGCCTGGAAACCCATGACGGTGGCGCCCGCCGCGTAGAGCAGCGTGTGGATGTCGAAGGTGACGCCGCCGATCCGCACGGGACCGGGCAGTAGCGCCAGCATCGCCGCAGCGCCGAGCACGAACAGCGCCGCGCCGGGATAGAGGAAAAGCCAGCGCGGACAGAACACGAGCAGGAACCGCAGATGACGCCAGCCGTCGCGCCACGAGCGCAGATGCGGGGGCCGCGACCTGCCGTCCGGCGACAGGGTCGTCGGGACCTCGGCGATGCGCAGTCCCTGCATCGTCGCCTTGACCACCATCTCGGAGGCGAATTCCATCCCCGGCGCGCGCAGGTCGAGGCCCAGCATCGCCGCGCGGTCGAAGCCGCGCAGCCCGCAATGGAAATCTCCCACCGGCGCCCCGAAGAAGACGCGCCCGACCGTCGACAACACGGGGTTGCCGAGATAGCGGTGCAGCGGCGGCATCGCGCCGGGCGCGATACCGCCGCGGAACCGATTGCCCATCACCAGTTGATTGCCCGCCCGCAGGCCGGCGACGAAAGGATCGAGCGCGGTGAAGTCGTAGGAATCGTCGCTGTCGCCCATGATCACGTAGCGGCCCCGCGCCGCGCGGATGCCGGCGATGAGGGCGGCGCCGTAGCCGCGCTCGGGGACCGCAACGACGCGCGCTCCGGCCGCCGCGGCGATCGCCTGGCTGCCGTCCGTGCTGCCGTTGTCGGCGACGAGCACCTCGCCCGCCACGCCGC
>JBIKXN010000219.1:0-6247 GCA_044355765.1 Alphaproteobacteria bacterium | reverse complement strand
CTCAAATCCGAACGCCTGGACGAGGCGGCCATCGCCGCGCGCGTCGAGGAAGCGGCCGGCCTCGCGCGCGCGATCGATCTCGACGTCGTCCATGCCGAGGCGGTCGCCATGGCGTCCTGGCGACCCGCGACGCTGGTCGGCGAGGGCACGGTGACGCGTCTGAAGGGCATGATCGCCGATGGTCGCGTCGGGCTGGTCGTTGTCGATCGCGCCCTGAGCCCCATCCAGCAGCGAAATCTCGAGAAGGCCTGGGTCTGCAAGGTGGTGGACCGCACCGGGCTGATCCTCGAGATCTTCGGTGCGCGCGCGCGCACCGCGGAGGGGCGTCTCCAGGTCGAACTCGCGCGCCTGACCTACCAGCGCGGTCGGCTGGTGCGGACCTGGACGCATCTGGAACGCCAGCGCGGCGGCCGCGGGTTCCTGGCCGGTCCCGGCGAAACCCAGCTCGAGGCGGACCGTCGGATCATCGCCGACAAGATCGAGCGTCTGAAGACGCAGATCGAGAGCGTCAAGCGCACGCGCGGGCTGCATCGCCGCGCGCGCAGCCGCGTGCCGTATCCGGTCGTCAGCCTGGTCGGCTACACCAATGCCGGCAAGTCGACCCTGTTCAACCGCCTCGTGGGCGGCGACGTCTTCGCCGCCGACATGCTGTTCGCCACACTCGACCCGACGATGCGGCTGCTGGCCCTGCCGTCGGGCCAGAAGGTCATCCTGTCGGACACGGTCGGCTTCATCTCCGACATCCCGCTCGACCTGGTGGCGGCCTTCCGCGCGACGCTGGAAGAGGTCGTCGGCGCCGACATCGTGCTGCATGTGCGCGACGTCGCCAATCCGCAGACCGACGCGCAGCGCGACGAGGTGAACCGCGTCCTGCGCGAACTCGGCCTCGCGCGTCTGGTGGATGGCGGGCTGTTGATCGAGGTCCTCAACAAGGTCGATCTGCTGGCAGAGGACCGCCGCGACCTGGTGCTCAACCAGGCGGCGCGCGATCCGGCGCAGATCGCCGTTTCGGCGCGCACCGGCGAAGGGACGGATCGGCTGCTCGCGGCGATCGAGGAGCGGCTTGCCGCGGGTCGCAGCCTGCGCGACGTCGTGCTGGCCCCCGAGGACGGTGCCGGTCTGGCCTGGCTCTATCGCCACGGCGAGGTCCTCGCCCGCGAGGACGGCGCCGACGGCATCCGGCTGAGCGTGCGCCTGAGCCCCGCGGACGTGGCGCGCTTCGAGCGCCGTCAGGATGCCGGGCGCGGCGGCAGGGAGGAAATCGCATGAGCGAACGCGCTGTTCCGATGGCGGTGCCGCCGCCCGAGGTGGTGCCGCACGACATCTCCGCCTACCGCGCGGGCAATACCGGCGTTTCCTATGTCCACCGCTTCGACAGCGGGGTGCCCGGGCCGGCCGTCGGGATCGCCGGACTGACGCATGGCAACGAGATCTGCGGCATGACTGCCGTGACCTGGCTGCTCGACGCGGGGATCAGGCCGACGCGGGGATCGCTGACGCTCTGGCTCGGCAACGTCGCCGCCTACGAGCGGATGCGAGCCGACGACCCGGCCAACCAGACGCGCCACCGTTTCGTCGACCGCGACATGAACCGCGTCTGGGGCGACGACGTGCTCGGCGGCGATCGCGACAGCGTCGAGGCGCGCCGCGCGCGCGAATTGCTGCCCTTCGTCGAAGGTCTCGACGCCCTGCTGGACATCCATTCGACGACATTCTGCGAGCGTCCTTTCCAGGTCTATGCGGCGACGCCCGCCAATCGCGCGGCCGCCGACGCGATCGGGATGCCCGCGACCCATGTGATCCTCAAGGGCGGCCAGCATTCCGGGCTGACGATGTGCGAGCGCGGCCGGCTCGGCGATCCAGCGTCCGGCGCGGTCGGGCTGGGCGTGGAATGCGGGACGCATCTTTCGGCCGCGTCCGGCGTGGTCGCCAGGGACGCGGCGCTGCGCTTCCTCGCTCAGGCAGGGGTTCTCGCGCCGGAGATCCTGGCCCGGCATCCGCTGCCGCCGGCGCCCCCGTCAGGCATGCAGCGGCGCTATCTGGTGGAGCGGGTTTTCCGGCCCTCGAGTGCGCAGGCCCGCTTCGCACGGGCCTTCGCCCCGTTCGAAGAAGTGTCCGCGGGCGAGCCCATCGTGATAGATGGGGATGAGGTGTTCGTGGCGCCGTTCGACCGCTGCACCATCCTGATGCCGTCGCCGATCGTCGCGCGCGGCCGGGACATGGTGACGCTGGCGGCACCGGTGGCGTAGACGCGCATCCGCGGTGTCGCCGGGCCCTGGGGCGGGACGGACGGGCGCCGCGGTCATTGGGAGCAGGAGAGGGCAGAGAGATGGCGAAGATCGCGTTCCTTGGGCTGGGGGTCATGGGCTTTCCGATGGCGGGCCATCTGGCGAAGGCCGGGCACGACGTCACCGTCTACAACCGCACCGGCGCGAAGGCGGAAGCCTGGGCGAAGGCGCACTCCGGCAAGGCCGCGGCGACGCCGGCCCAGGCAGCCGCCGGGCAGGATCTGGTGCTCGCCTGCGTTGGCAACGACAACGACCTGCGCTCGGTGGTCTATGGCGATGGCGGCGCCTTCGCAGCGATGCGCAAGGGCGCGATCTTCGTCGACCATACGACGGCATCCGCCGAGATCGCCCGCGAACTCGACGCCGAGGCGCGCAAGCGCGGCTTCGGGTTCCTGGATGCGCCGGTGTCCGGCGGCCAGAGCGGCGCCGAGAACGGCCAGCTCGGCATCATGGTCGGTGGCGATCAGGCGACATACGCCGCCGCCGAACCGGTCCTGAAGGTCTATGCCAAGGCGATCACGCTGATCGGCCCGGCCGGTGCGGGCCAGCTGACCAAGATGGTCAACCAGATCTGCATCGCCGGCCTGGTCCAGGGCCTGTCGGAGGGGATGAATTTCGCCGTCCGGGCGGGGCTCGACGCGGAAA
This sequence comes from Alphaproteobacteria bacterium, assembly GCA_044355765.1. Classification (GTDB taxonomy): domain Bacteria; phylum Pseudomonadota; class Alphaproteobacteria; order CACIAM-22H2; family CACIAM-22H2; genus CAIOSQ01. The sequence goes on along the minus strand of JBIKXN010000219.1, from coordinate 3,314 downwards.
AGGTGCTGTCGGTGATCACCGCCGGTGCCGCCGGATCATGGCAGATGAGCAATCGCGCCAAGACCATGGTGGCGGGCAAGTTCGATTTCGGCTTCGCGGTCGACTGGATGCGCAAGGACCTGGGCATCTGCCTCGCCGAGGGCAACCGCAACAAGGCGCGCCTGCCGGTGACGGCCCTGGTCGACCAGTTCTACGCCCAGGTCCAGGCCCGCGGCGGCGGACGCTGGGACACGTCCAGCCTGATCCATCTGCTGGCGAAGGACTGACACGGCTCGACCCGCGCCGGGAGCGCCTTGGCCAATGCCAGTGATCAACCGCATCGCCGCCTTCCACGAGGACATGATCGCCTGGCGGCAGGAGATCCATCGCAATCCCGAAACCGCCTTCGAGGAACACCGAACGGCGGAATTCGTGGCTGGTCGCCTGGCGGGGTTCGGGATCGAGGTCCATCGCGGCCTCGCCGGCACCGGCGTGGTGGCGACGCTGCGCGCGGGGCAGGGCCAGCGGGCGATCGCCCTGCGCGCCGATCTCGACGCGCTGCACATCCAGGAAAAGAACACGCTGCCCTATGCGTCCTGCGTGCCCGGCAAGATGCATGCCTGCGGCCATGACGGGCATACGGCGATGCTGCTTGGCGCTGCGAAATATCTCGCCGAAACCAAACGCTTCGACGGCGTCGTTCACTTCGTCTTTCAACCCGCCGAAGAGAACGAGGGCGGCGGCCGGGTGATGGTGGAGCAGGGGTTGTTCGAGCAATTTCCCTGCGAGGCGGTCTACGGGATGCACAACCTGCCGGGCATGCCGATGGGGGAATTCGCGATCCGCCCGGGCCCGATGATGGCGTCCTACGACATCTTCGAGATCGCGGTCGAGGGCCGCGGCAGCCACGGCGCGATGCCGCATCAATCGATCGACCCCGTGGTCGTGGCGGCGCAGATCGTCCTGGGCCTGCAGACCATCGTCAGCCGCAACCTCAAGCCGGTCGACGCCGCCGTGGTGTCGGTCACCCAGATCCATGGCGGCGACACCTGGAACGTCATTCCCGAGACGGTGGTGCTGCGCGGCACGACGAGGTGTTTCCGCCGCGAACTGCGCGACCTGATGGAGCGGCGCATCGGCGAGATCGCCGCGGGGATCGCATCCGCCATGGGCGCGACGGCGACCCTGCGCTACGAGCGGCGCTACCCGCCGCTGGTGAACGAGGACGAGGCCGTGCGCCGGGCGCTCGCTGCCGCGCTGGACGTCGCCGGCGATCCGCTGCGCGTCTGCGGAGAGATCGAACCGGTGATGGGCTCGGAGGACTTCGCCTTCATGCTGGAGCGCAAGCCTGGCGCCTATATCATGATCGGCAATGGTGGCGGCGAAGGCGGGCGGAACCTTCACAACCCGCGCTACGACTTCAACGACGCGATCCTGCCGATCGGCGCCAGCTACTGGGCGCGACTGGTCGAGACGTCGCTCGCCAAGCCCGCCGCCGCCTGATCGTCAGCGTCGCTCGTCGGCCTTCACCCGGGACCATGCGGATTCCATCTGGTCCAGGGTGGCGCTTCCCGGCTGCTGCCCCGACGATGCAAGTTCGGCCTCCATCGCCCTGAAACGCCTCTCGAATTTCGCGTTCGCTGCCCGCAGGGCGCTTTCCGCGTCGATGCCCGCGAGCCGCGCGACATTGACCGCGGCGAAGATCAGGTCGCCGATTTCTTCGGCGACATGCGGCATGCCGGGTTCCTCGAGCGCTGCCGCGACCTCGGCCTGTTCCTCGGCGACCTTGGCATGCGCCAGCCGCGCATCCGCCCAGTCGAACCCGATGCGGCTCGCGCGTTTCTGCAGTTTCTGGGCGCGGGCCAGGGCGGGCAGGGCGAGCGGCACGTCGTCGAGCGCGCTCGGCGGCGGGGCGCCGGGCAAGCCGCGCTTTCGGTCGCGCTCCTGGGCTTTCTGGTCTTCCCAGAGCCGGATCTGGGCCTCGGCATCGCGGCGCTCGGCGCCGCCGAACACATGGGGGTGCCGGGCGATCATCTTGTCGGTGATCTTGCGCACGACGTCGACGAAGGCGAAGGCGCCGCGTTCCTCGGCCATGCGCGCGTGAAAGACGACCTGGAACAGAAGGTCGCCGAGTTCCTCGCTCAGCCCCGGCATGTCGCCGCGGGCGATGGCGTCGGCGACCTCGTAGGCTTCCTCGATCGTGTATGGCGCGATCGTCGCGAAATCCTGCTCGACGTCCCAGGGACAGCCATCGCTGGGGTGGCGCAGCTTCGCCATGAGGGCGAGGAGACGGTCGATCGCGTCGGTTTCGAGGCTCATCTCAAGATCGCATAATATATATTATCGAAAATAATGATAGCCCAATCGAAGCCGGCCGTTAAGAGACGGAATTCGCGGAAGCTGCCAAAGCGCATTCGCTCGCCGGAACATCGACCACCAGCCCGTCATGCCCCGGTTCGACGCCCGGCGGCAACCGCCGCGCAAGATCGGCATATTCGAGCCTGTGCCCCATATGGGTCAGCACCGCGCGCCGCGGGCGCACGCGCGCGATCCAGCCCAGGGTCTGCTCGAGATGGCTATGGCCCATGCTCGGCTCCTCCTGCAGGCAGTCGACGATCCATGTGTCGATCCCGTCCAGGGCGGCGAACCCCTCTTCCGGCATCTCGCGCACGTCGGTCGAATAGGCGAAGGCGCCGAAACGCAGCCCCAGCGTCGGCGCGCGCGTGCCGCCGTGGATCTGGTGGAAGCAGCCCACATCGACCCCGGCGATCCGCGTCGTCGCGCCGACCGCGATCTCGCGCGCCACCAGCGACGGCGCGTACCAGATGCCAGCATTGCTCCGCGGGGGCCGGAACGCGTAGCTGAAACGGTCCGTGACCTCCGCGAGCGTGGCGGCGTCGGACCAGATCTCGAGCGGCGCGTTGCGGTGGTAGTTGACCGACCGCAGATCGTCGATCCCGTGGAGATGATCGGCATGGGCATGGGTCAGGATGACGGCGTCGACCGTGCGCAGCCCATGGGTCAGGAATTGCTGGCGCAGATCGGGCGACGCATCGACCAGGATGCGCGTCCCGATGTCCGTCTCGACGACGATCGACACGCGCAGCCGCCGGTTGCGCGGGTCGGGCGAGCGGCAGACGGCGCAGGCGCAGCCGATCAGCGGCACGCCGCCCGATCCGCCGCAGCCGAGCATGGTCACCTTCATGCGCCGTCCGCGAAGCGCGCCCGCGCGAACAGCGCACGGAAATTTCGGGTCGTCGCCGCGGCGAGTTCATGCGGCGCGACCTGCTTGAGGCCGGCGACGAAGGCGGCGGTGTGGGCGACGAAGGCGGGCT
>JBIKXN010000343.1:0-4478 GCA_044355765.1 Alphaproteobacteria bacterium | reverse complement strand
GTGGCCGAGAACATCGGCTACGGGCTGCGCGTACGCGGCGTCGGGCGCGCCGCGCGCAGGCGCCGCGCAGAGGAGCTGCTCGCCCTGGTGGCCCTGCCCGACCAGGGCCACAAGCGGGTCAGCGAATTGTCCGGCGGCCAGAAGCAGCGCGTGGCGATCGCGCGCGCGCTGGCAGTCGAGCCAAAGGTGCTGCTGCTGGACGAGCCGCTGTCCGCGCTCGACCTCAAGCTGCGGCAGCACATGCGCAACGAGCTGCGCGCGATCCAGAAGCGCGTCGGCATCACCTTCATCTACATCACCCATGACCAGGGCGAAGCCCTGACGATGTCGGACCGTATCGCGGTGATGAACAACGGCGTGATCGAGCAGATCGGCACCGGCCGCGAGATCTACGCCGCACCGCGCACGCCCTTCGTGGCCTCCTTCGTGGGCGAGAACAACGGCTTCTCCGGACGGATCGGTCGCGTCGATGCGGCCAGCGCCGAACTCGAGACGCCGTTCGGCACGCTGGTGGGACGTCGCGGCGAAGGCGCCGCCCCCGGCCGCCCCGGTACGATCTTCATCCGGCCCGAATCGCTGCGCGTCGCGGCACCTGGCGAAGCCGCCTCCCTACAGGCCGAGATCCTGACAACCGCCTACGAGGGCAGCGCGACCCATCTTTTCCTGCGCGACGCCGAGGGGCGCGCGATCACCATGACAGCGGGCAACCGCGAGGCAGCCGCGATCCCGGCCGCCGGGGCCCGGATCGGCCTCGTGCACGATCCTGCCGAGGCGATCGTCCTGGCGACGGACGGCCCCGCCGCATGAGCAATCCCGCGACCGCCGCGATCCTGTTCCTGTCGCCGATCCTGGTCGCGGCGCTGTTCTGGCTGCTGGCATGGCGCGAGCGCCGGATGGCCGGCCCCACGCTCGCCCGGCCAAGCTTCGTCCAGCGCAACGGTCCGCTGGTGGCGACCTACCTGCTTGTCGCTGTCGCTTTCTGGGCGCTGTTCCTGATCGTCTGGCCGATGCTCTACATGGTGGACTACTCGTTCCACCGCAAGCTGCCGCCCAGCCGGCGCGGCGGTCCGGACGACGTCTATACGTTGGAGAACTACTGGTACTTCGTCTACGGCAGCACCCGCGTCTTCACCAGCTACAACTGGGTGCACATCAACGCCTTCTGGCAGACGATCGCCGTAAGCGTGGTTGTGACCTTGGCCAATTTCGCGATCTGCTATCCGCTCGCCTACTACATGGCGCAGGTCGCGCGTCCGGGGCGGTTGCGCGTTCTGCTGCTGCTGCTGATCGTTCCCTACTGGGTCAACGAGATCCTGCGCGCCTTCGCCTTCATGGTGCTGTTCGGCACCGGCGGCACCATCAACAAGATACTTCTCGGCCTCGGACTGATCTCGGCACCGATCGACTTCATCGGCCAGAACGTCGCGCTCTATGCCGGTCTGACCTACGCCTATCTGCTGCTGATGATCTTCCCGCTGTACAACGCCATCGAGAGCCTCGACCACAACCAGATCGAGGCGGCGCGCGACCTCGGCGCCCCGTGGTGGCACATCCATCTCTTCGTGGTCATGCCCTTCGCCAAGCCCGGCATCGCGTCTGGCTGCACGCTGGTCTTCATGCTGTCCGCGGGCGCGCTGGCCGCGCCGCTGGTTCTTGGCGGGCCGAAGACGCTGTGGTTCACGCCGATCGTCTACGACCGCTTCTATCAGGCCTTCAACTGGCAGCAGGGATCGGCCTACGCGATCCTGCTGCTGCTCGCCTGCATCGTGTTCGTGATGGCGATGCTGCGGCTGTTCAGGGTCAGCCTGTCCGAGATGACCAAATGACGTCGCGCAGCATCTACCGTGCGATGATCGGGTTCTACATCTTCCTGTTCTTCGCCTTCCTGTTCGGACCGCTGATGGTGATGGGCGTCACCGCGTTCAACACCCCGGCCTACCCGCAGGTCTATCCGTTCGAAGGCTTCACGCTGCGCTGGTTCCGGGCGCTGCTCGCCGACCGGACGCTGATGGAAGGTTTCAAGAACAGCCTGCTGATCGGCACGATGGTCGTCTGCCTCGCCGTACCGCTCGGCCTCGCCGGCGCCATCGTGATGACCCAGATCCACGACCGCGCGCGCTCGCTCTACTATCTGGTCGTCGTCTCGCCGGTGCTGACGCCCGGCGTCATCCTCGGCATCTCGACGGTCATCTTCTGGCGCGACGTCACCGACCTCACCGGCGCCACCAGCCTCTACGACGGCGTGTTCCTCGCGACGCTCGGCCAGTCGACCTTCATCTCGGCCTACTGCATGCTGATATTCCTGTCCCGGCTCCAGCGTTTCGACCGCACGCAGGAAGAGGCGGCGATGGACCTCGGCGCGACGCGCACCCAGGTCTTCTTCCAGATCCTGATCCCGTTCCTGAAGCCGGCGATCCTGTCCGCGGCGGTTCTGGCGTTCCTGTCCAGCTTCGAGAACTACAACACCACCACCTTCGCGATCCTGGCCGACAAGACGCTGACCACCGCGCTGGCCGGTCGCGTCCGGCAGGGGACGACCCCGGCGATCAGCGCGCTCGCGGTGCTTATCATCGGCGTGACGCTGTTCGGCGCGCTGGTCTACGAGATCCTCCGCCGGCGCGAGCAGATGCGCGACGAGGCGCGCGCGCGCGCCGCCGCGGACGCCGAGCGCGCCGGGGCCTGACCCCGTCCCGGGCGGCTTGCCCGGCCGGGCGCGATCCCTATACTCCGCGCGTTTTCCGACCGGGCGCCCGGACGCGCCCTGGCAATGCGCGAGGATGCGACGATGGCTCAGCCGACCATGGGTAAACCCGTCAAGAAAGTGGTGCTCGCCTATTCGGGCGGCCTCGACACCTCGATCATCCTGAAATGGCTGCAGACCACCTATGGCTGCGAGGTCGTTACCTTCACCGCCGATCTGGGCCAGGGCGAAGAACTGGAGCCCGCGCGCAAGAAGGCGCAGATGCTGGGCGTGAAGGAGATCTTCATGGACGACCTGCGCGAGGAATTCGTGCGGGACTTCGTCATGCCGATGTTCCGCGCCAACGCGCTCTACGAGGGCCAGTACCTGCTCGGCACCTCGATCGCGCGGCCGCTGATCGCCAAGCGCCAGATCGAGATCGCCCGCCAGGTGGGCGCCGACGCCGTCTGCCACGGGGCGACCGGCAAGGGCAACGACCAGGTCCGCTTCGAACTCAGCTACTACGCGCTGCAGCCGGATATCCGCGTCATCGCGCCATGGCGCGAATGGGATCTGGACAGCCGCACCGCGCTGATCGACTTCGCCGAAAAGAACCAGATCCCGATCGCCAAGGACAAGCGCGGCGAGGCGCCGTTCTCGGTCGATTCCAACCTCCTGCACATCTCCGCCGAGGGCAAGGCGCTGGAGGATCCGTGGCAGGAGCCGGGCGAATACGTCTATTCGCGCTCGGTGGCGCCGGAGCAGGCACCCGACCAGCCCGAATATGTCGAGATCGAGTTCCTCAAGGGCGATCCGGTCGCGGTCAACGGCAAGGCGATGTCGCCGGCCGAGATGCTGACCGCACTGAACGCGCTGGGCGGCAAGCACGGCATCGGCCGCCTCGATCTGGTGGAGAACCGTTTCGTGGGCATGAAGTCGCGCGGCGTCTACGAGACGCCCGGCGGCACGATCTGGCATGTCGCCCATCGCGGCATCGAGTCGATCACGCTCGACCGCGGCGCGTCGCATCTCAAGGACGAGGTCATGCCGCGCTATGCCGAGATGATCTACAACGGCTTCTGGTTCGCGCCGGAGCGCGAGATGCTGCAGGCGCTGATCGACAAGAGCCAGGAGAACGTCACCGGCACGGTGCGCGTGAAGCTCTACAAGGGCCATGCGCGCGTCGTCGGCCGCAAGGCGCCGCGCTCGCTCTACGACATGCGCATGGTGACATTCGAGGCCGACCAGGGCGCCTACAACCAGCGCGATGCGGAAGGCTTCATCAAGCTCAACGCGCTGCGGCTGCGCCTCGGCGCGCGGGCCCGGAACCGCTGAGCGTGGCGGTCGGGCGCTGGATGGCGGCCGACCCGGCATGAAGATCGCGCTCGACGGGGTCGAGATCGCGGCCTGTCGGCACGGCACGATGGTCTGGCCTGCGACCGACGACACGATCGGCCGTGCGCTGCGCCTCTACGGCGAATTCGCCGAGGGGGAGAACCTCGTCATCGCGCGCTTCCTGCGGCCCGGCGCGACGATGCTCGATATCGGCGCGAATCTCGGCACCACGGTGCTGCCGGCCGCGCGCGCGGTCGGCCCTGCAGGCACGATCGTCGCCTTCGAGCCCCAGCCGGCGATCGCGCAATGCCTGCAGACGACGCTGACGCTCAACGGCATCTTCAACGTCCGTGTGCTCGCCTGCGCCGCGGGCGATGCCAGCGGCTGGGCGCTTCTGCCGGCGCCCGGCATCGGCGCGACGGGGAATTTCGGCGCGGTGGCGCTGGGTGCGGAAGGCATCCGG
>JBIKXN010000218.1:0-6332 GCA_044355765.1 Alphaproteobacteria bacterium | reverse complement strand
CCGCATGGCCTTCCCGCCCGTTTCGACCGATCGCGACTTCGCGGGGTACGCCCATGGCGCGCCCGATTTCCGCTGGCCGGGGGGACATCGCCTGGCCGTGTCGGTCGTCGTCAACGTCGAGGAAGGCGCGGAGCTGTCGCTCGGCGCAGGCGACGAGGCGAACGAGCATATCTACGAGGCGGTCGAGCGCGTCGAGGGCGTGCGCGATCTCTGCATGGAGAGCCACTACGAATACGGAACCCGTGTCGGCTGGGGGCGGATCCGGGCGGCTCTGAAAAGCTTCGGCGCGCGCGCGACCCTCAATGCCTGCGGACGCGCCATCGCCCTTTCGCCCTGGATCGCGCGCGAAGCCGTCGCGGACGGCCACGAGGTCTCCGCCCATGGCTGGCGCTGGGAACGCCACGTCTACATGGACGAGGCCACGGAGCGTCAGGCGATCGCCCGCACGGTCGCGGCCATCGCGGCCGCCGCCGGCGCGCCGCCCGTCGGGTGGCACACGCGCTCCGCCACGTCGCCCAACACGCGCAGGCTGCTGCTGGAACAGGGCGGCTTCCTCTACGACTCCAACGCCTACAACGACGACATGCCGATCACGCTGCGCATCGGCGAGCACGCCCATGTGGTGCTTCCCTATGCATTCGACACGAACGACATGCGCTTCGCCAATGGCGGCGGCTTCATCCTCGGCGTGGATTTCGCCCGCTATTGCATCGACGCCTTCGACCGGCTCTACGCCGAGGGCGCCACGCTGCCGCGGATGATGTCGATCGGCCTGCATCTACGGATCATCGGCAAGGCCGGACGGATCGCGGGCCTGGAAAAACTGCTCGCCCACATCGCCGGGCACCGCGGGGTCTGGTTCGCGCGGCGCGACGAGATCGCGCACGCCTGGCGCGCCGGCACCGGCCTGCCCGCCTGGCTGCCTGCGCATGCTAAAGGAATGGAAATGGAGTCCGAATCATGACCCTGCGCAATGCAGCCCGCGTCGTAGCCATCGGCGCCGGGCTCCTCGCCGCCGCTCCGGTAGCGGCCAAGGACGAATTGACGATCGGCTTCACGCAGTATCCGGCGACGCTGCATCCGATCATCGATTCGATGGCGGCGAAGTCCTACGTGCTGGCGATGACGCGGCGGCCCTTCACCGCCTACGACAAGGACTGGGTGCTGCACTGCTTGCTGTGCGTCGAGCTGCCCACGGTCGAGAACGGGTTGGCGAAGCCGGTCGACCGGCCCGACGGCACCAAGGGCGTCGCAATCACGATGGCGATCCAGCCCGGCGCAACCTGGGGCGACGGCGTCCCGGTCAGCACCCAGGACGTCGCCTTCACCATCGAGGTCGGCCGCGACGAGAAGAGCGGCGTCGCCGCGCAGGAATTCTACCGCCGCGTCGAGCGCGTCGAGATCCACGACGCCAAACGCTTCACCCTGCACATGAACAAGCTGACCTACCAGTACAACGAGTTCGGCGACTTCCAGCTGCTGCCAGCGCATCTCGAGCGGCCGGTCTTCGCCGCCGGCGCGGAAGCCTACCGGCAGCGCACGCTGTTCGATGCCGACCCGACGCGGCCAGGGCTGCATTTCGGCCCTTACCGCGTCGCGCAGGTCGTCGCCGGCTCGCATCTGGTGCTGACGCCCAACCCGACCTGGTACGGCGACAAGCCGCATTTCCGGAAGATCACGATCCGCGCCATCGAGAACACGGCGGCCCTGGAGGCCAACCTGCTCTCGGGCTCGATCGACTATATCGCGGGCGAGCTCGGCCTGACGCTCGACCAGGCGCTGGCCTTCGAGAAGCGGCACGGCGCGCGCTTCGACATCATCTACAAGCCCGGGCTGGTCTACGAGCATATCGACCTCAACCTCGACAACCCGTTGCTCAAGGACCGGCGGGTGCGCCAGGCGCTTCTGCTCGCCCTCGACCGCGAAGCGCTGAACCGGCAGCTCTTCGAGGGCAAGCAGCCGGTGGCAGCCAGCTTCGTCAACCCGCTCGACCGGGTCGCCGCGAGCGACACGCCGCGCTACGGCTTCGAACCCGCCCGCGCCCAGACCCTGCTCGAGGAGGCCGGGTTCCGTCCCGGCGCCGACGGGATCCGGGTCAACGCCGCCGGCCAGCGCCTGTCGCTCGAACTCGGCACGACGGCCGGCAACCGCACCCGCGAATCGGTGCAGCAGGTGCTGCAGAACCAGTGGCGGCGAGTCGGCGTCGAGGTCCGCATCAAGAACGACCCGGCGCGGGTCTTCTTCGGCGAGATCACCCGCAAGCGCGCCTTCCAGGGCATGGCCATGTACGCCTGGATCTCGAGCCCCGAGAGCTCGCCCCGCAACCAGATGCACTCCACCAGTATCCCGACCGAGGCGAACAACCATGCCGGTCAGAACTATCCTGGCTTCGTCAACGCCGAGATGGACGGACTGATAGACAGGCTGGAAGTGGAGCTGGACTTCGACCGCCGCAAGGCGATCTGGGCGCGCATCCAGGCGATCTACGCGACGGAACTGCCGGTGCTCCCGCTCTATTTCCGGGCCGACGCCTTCATCGTCCCGAAGTGGCTCGCGGGCATCGAGCCTACCGGCCACCTGCACTACAGCCCGCTGCGCGTCGAGCATTGGCGGCCGCGCTGATCCGCGGCGCGCGCTGACGATGCTGGGCTATCTCACCCGGCGGCTGGTCCAGGCGGTCGCCGTCCTGGGCGCGATGTCGCTGGTGGTCTACGTGCTGCTGGGTCTGATGCCCGGAGACCCGGTCGACCTGATGGCCTCGGGCGACCCCAGGATGACCGCCGAGGATATGCAGCGGCTGCGCGCGCTGCACGGCGTCGATCGCCCGATCCTCGAGCGCTACGGGGCCTGGGCCGGCGCGGCGCTGCAGGGCGATCTCGGCTGGTCGCGCAGCTCCCGGCGACCGGTCCTGGAGGTGCTGGCGCCGCGGCTCGCCAACACGATGCTGCTCATGGCGAGCGCGCTCGCGTTGGCGCTGGCGATCGGGCTGCCGCTCGGCATCTGGGCGGCGGCGCGTCGCGACCGCTTCGCCGACCGGGCAATCAATCTCGCCTGCTTCGCCGGCGCCGCCACGCCGACATTCTGGCTCGCGCTGCTGTTGATGATGCTGTTCGCAGTGCAACTGGGCTGGCTGCCAGCGGGCAGCCTGCCGCCGGCCGGCGCCGGGCCGCTCGAGCTGCTGCGGCACATGGCGCTGCCGGTCGCGACGCTGGCGCTGGCCGAGGCCGGCGTCTACGCGCGGCACATGCGCGCCGCGATGATCGATGCGCTGGGACACGACTATGTGCGCACGGCGCGCGCCAAGGGCGCCTCGGAGCTGCGGGTTCTCTTTACCCATGCGTTGCGCAACGCCGCGCTGCCGGTGACGACGATGGTGGCGCTGGGCTTCGGCGGCCTGTTCTCGGGCGCGCTGGTGACCGAGACGATGTTCGCCTGGCCCGGCATGGGAAAGCTCATCTACGACTCGATCCTGACCAGCGACTTCAACGTCGCGCTCGTCGCGCTGCTTTTCGCGACCCTGATGACGCTGGCCGCCAATCTCCTCGCCGATCTTGCCTATGCCGCGCTCGATCCCCGGATCTCGCTCGAAGGCGACGGGCGGGGGGCGCCATGAGACGCACCGCGCCCTTCGTCGCCTTCGTCGCCGCGCTCGGCGCGATGCTGGCGCTCGCCTGTCTCGCCGCGCCCTGGATCCTCGCCGCGCTCGGGCTCGATCCCGCCGAGACCGATCTTCTCGAGCGACTGGCGCCTCCATCGCGCGCGCATCCGCTGGGAACCGACGATCTTGGCCGCGACCTTCTGGCGAGGCTGCTCGCCGGCGGCCGGGTGTCGATCGTCGTCGGGCTCGCGGCAGCGGTGATCGCGGCGACGATCGGCAGCCTGCTGGGCGTGATCGCCGGCTATTACGGCGGTCGCTTCGACGCCGCGCTGATGCGGCTGACCGATGGCGTGATCGCGCTGCCGTTGCTGGCGCTGCTGATCGTCCTGGCGGCGATCGATCTGCGCAAGCTCGGCATCCCCGCCGAGGTCGCGCAATCCCCCGAAGCCGGTCTGGCGCGCATCGTCGTCATCACCGCCGCCTTCGGCTGGACGACGGTGGCGCGGCTGGTTCGCGCCGCCACGCTGTCGCTCAAGACGCGGGATTTCGTGCGCGCCGCGGTGGCGCTGGGCGCGCCGCCCTGGCGGGTCATGCTGGTCCACATCCTGCCCAACGCCATGTCGCCGATCCTGGTCGCCACCGCGCTGGCGGTCGGCGAGGTGATCAAGTTCGAGAGCGTCCTCAGCTTCCTCGGCCTCGGCATCCAGCCGCCGACCCCAAGCTGGGGCAACATGCTGACCAACGCCCAGGAGCTGATCTGGACGGCGCCGCATCTGGCGTTGTGGCCCGGCCTGCTGATCCTCGCGACCGTGGCGCTGTGCAACTTTCTCGCCGACGCCATGGCGGACCGGCTGCGGCCGCGCGGCGGCGCGCGGACCTCGCCCTGAACCTGCCCCGCAGGGATCATTTGGCGGGGTTCGCCCGTTTACGCTAGAGCTTCGATCAACCCCGAGACATGACGGCAACGCGATGGCCTTCCAGCCGAAGATCCACCCGGTGATCCTGTCCGGCGGCGCGGGCACCCGCCTGTGGCCGCTGTCGCGCGAGTTGTTCCCCAAGCAGCTGCTGCCGCTCGCCGGTCCAGGCAGCCTGCTGCAGGACACGGCGCTGCGCACCCATGGCGACGGTTTCGCCGCCCCGGTGGTGGTGTGCAACGCCGAACACCGCTTCGCCATCGCCGAGCAGCTGCGCGAGGCCGCTATCGCCCCGGCCGCGCTGCTGCTTGAGCCGGTCGGTCGCAACACCGCCGCCGCCGTCGCGGCCGCCGCAGCCCATCTCGCCGCGGCGGGCGCCGCCGACGACGACTGCCTGCTCGTGCTGCCATCCGACCATGTCGTTACCGCGCGCGACGCCTTCCTCGCCGCGGTCGCGCGCGCCGCGGCTGCTGCGGCGCGCGGGCATCTCGTCACCTTCGGCATATCGCCGAGCGGGCCGGAGACCGGGTATGGCTATATCCGTCAGGGCGCGGCGCTCGACGGGCTGGCGGGGGCCTACGCGGTCGAGCGCTTCGTCGAGAAACCCGATCTCGCCACCGCGCGGCGCTGTCTCGCCGAAGGCGGATGGTCCTGGAACAGCGGCATGTTCCTGTTCCCGCTCGGCGCGCTGCGCGCCGAACTGGCGGCGCACGCGCCCGATGTCGCCGCCGCGGCCGCGCGCGCCTTGGCGCTGGCCGTACGCGACCTCGACTTCGTGCGGCTCGACCGCGACGCCTTCTCTGCCGCACCGTCGATCTCGGTCGACTACGCGCTGATGGAGAAGACCGGCCGGGCTGCCGTCGTGCCGGCAGATCTGGGCTGGTCCGACGTCGGCTCGTGGTCGGCGCTGTGGGAGATCGGCCTGCGCGACGCCAATGGCAACGTCGCGCTCGGCGACGTGCTCGCCGAGCGGACGCGGAACTCCTACCTGCGCAGCGAACACCGGCTGCTGGCGACGGTGGGGATCGAGGATACGATCGTCGTGGCGCTCAAGGACGCGGTGCTGGTCGCCGCGCGCGACGAAGCGCAGCATGTCAAGGCGATCGTCGACCGGCTCAAGAAGGCGGGACGCAGCGAAGCAAGCGCCCATCCGCGCGTCTACCGCCCCTGGGGCAGCTACGAGACGATCGACCTCGGACCGCGTTTCCAGGTGAAGCGGATCATCGTCAATCCCGGGCAGCGCATCTCGCTGCAGACGCATGCGCGGCGCGCGGAACACTGGGTCTGCGTCCAGGGCGTGGCGCGGGTGACGCGCGGCGATGACGTGCTGACGCTTCGCGAGAACATGTCGACCTATATCCCGGTCGGCTGCGTCCATCGCCTCGAGAATCCGGGCGACGAACCCGCCCATGTGATCGAGGTGCAGTCCGGCGACTATCTTGGCGAGGACGACATCGTCCGCATCGAGGACAGCTACGGGCGCAGCTGACCCGCAGGCAGCGCCTCAGCCGCGCGGCGCCGCCGCCAGCCGGCCTTCCTCGACCGCGTGGCACGCCGCCACGCCGCCATTGGCCGTCGCCTTCAGTTCCGGGCGCTCGGTCCTGCAGCGGTCGTTGGCGAAAGGGCAGCGCGGATTGAAGGCGCATCCCTTCGGCGGATCGAGCGGGTTCGGCACCTCGCCCGCGACCGGCGTGCGCGCCCGGCCTGTCATGTCCAGGTCGGGAATCGCGTCGAGCAGCATGCGCGTGTACGGGTGCTGCGGATTGGCAAAGAGCGCGCGCGCATCGGCCAGCTCGACCAACCGCCCCAGATACATCACG
>JBIKXN010000216.1:0-6367 GCA_044355765.1 Alphaproteobacteria bacterium | reverse complement strand
CACCGGCGGCGTCACCTCCGAGATGATGCCGTAATAGAAGACGAAGAGATGCGTGGCCAGCGGCGGGATGCCGAGATTGGTGAAGGCCGGCTGCGCCACCGTGACCAGCATGATGTAGAGCGCCGTCGTCGGCACCCCCGCGCCCATCAGCAGACAGGCGATGCCGATGAACAGCATCGACAGGAAGCGGGTGAGTTCCTTGAGCGTGAAGAAATCGCCGGGCAGGAAGCCAATCACCGCATGGAGGTTGCGGGCGATCTCCTGCGCCGCATTGGTGACCATGAAACCCATCCGGAACGCGAGACCGGTGAGGGTGATGACCGCGATCACGATGCCGACCGCGGCGCAGATCGCGCCGACCGCCAGCGCGCTGCGTCCGCCCTCGAGGAAGGCCTCGAAGAGCTGGCGCGGGGTCATGCGGTGCATCGGATTGACGAGCCCGATGACGATGCATGCGGTGATCCCCCAGAAGGCGGCCATGTAGGGGGTGAAGCCGCTGAACAGGACGTAGAGCAGCACGCAGAGCGGGATCGCCGACGGCCAGCCGCGTCGCAGAACGTCCGCAAGACGCGGGATGTTCTCAGCCCGCTCGCCGCTCAGGCCCAACCGCTTGGCCTCGAAATGGACGATCACCAGGACGCCCAGATAGTGCATGAGCGCCGGCACGGTGGCGGCGATCGCGATGGTCGAATAGGGCAGCGCCAGATACTCGGCCATGATGAAGGCCGCGGCCCCCATGATCGGGGGCGTGACCTGGCCGCCCGCGCTGGCAGCCGCCTCGACCCCGCCCGCGAAATGCCCGGGATAGCCGAGGCGCTTCATGTTCGGGATCGTGAGCGAGCCGGTCGACACGACATTCGCGACCGCGGACCCCGAGATCGTGCCGAACAGCGCCGACGATACGACCGACACCTTGGCCGGACCGCCGACGAAGCGGCCGGCGACGACCGTCGAGATGTCCACGAACAGGCGGCCGAGCCCCATCTTCTGCGCCACCGCACCGAACAGCACGAAGTGGAACACGACCGTCGAGACCACCCAGAGCGGGATGCCGAATATGCCCTCGGCGGGGAAATAGACGTTGTTGACGAACTGGCCCCAATGCACGCCGGGATGCTTGAGGATGTCGAATGGCATATATGGGCCGAACAGGGCGAAGCCGACGAACACAAGGACGATGATCGGCAGCACCCAGCCGATCACCCGCCGCGTCGCCTCGAGCACGATCGCGATCAGCGCGGTTCCGAAGACGATGTCGATCGTCGCGGGATCGCCCTGGCGCATCGCCTGCTCGGCGAGCCGGAACCGGTGGCCGAACAACGTGACGTCGAAGCCTTCCCAGGAAAAGCCGATCCACAGCGCCGCGGCGGCGCCGGTCAGGCCCAGCAGCCAGTCCGCGACCGGCACACCGCCGATGGCGAGGCCCGCGCGGCGGCCGTGCGATGCGCGCGGGAACAGGATGAAGAGCGCGATCAGGACCCCGGACAGATGGATGCCCATGTGCCAGTAGTCGACGGGGATCCCGGTTCCCGCCGTGACGTAGTGATAGATCGCGAACAGCACCAGGCAGAGCGCAAGGCCGCGCGAGAGCAGCGGCGACAGCTCGCGCATCGGCCGCTCGGCCTCGAATTCCTGCTCGATCTGCTTCGCGCGGGCTGCGTCGATGGGCTGGTCGGCGGCGGTCATGCGTGTGGCCTCGCGAAAGAAAGGGCCGGCGCTCGCCAGGAGGCCGGCCCCATGTCGTCCGTGTGCGGACCTCTTACTTCACCAGGCCCTTTTCCTTGTAGAAGCGCTCAGCCCCGGGATGCAGCGGCGTGTTGACCGCCTTGAGGGCAGAGGCGATCTGGATGTCGCGCGCCTTGGCGTGTCCGGCGTCGAAGAGCCGGCGCGAGTTGTCGTTCCACAGCGCCTTGGTGACGTTGTAGACGAGATCGTCGGCGACGTTGGCGCCGACCACCCACTGGGCGCCGACCGCGACGGTCTGGATGTCCTTCGCCTGCCCCTCGTAGGTGCCGGCCTTGATCGTGTCCTCGTAGTAATAGGGGACGACCTTGAGGAAGGCGGCGCGCTCTTCGGCCGTCATCTCGTACAGTTCCATGCCCTTGGTCGCGGCGAGCTGCGAGATCGCGGCGAGCGGCGTGCCGCCGACGATGAAGAACGCGTCGATCTGGCCGTCGGCCATGCGATCGGCGCTCTGCTGCGGGTTAAGCTCGGCCGCCTGGATGTCGGATTTCGCGATGCCATAGAGCTTGAGCAGCTCGAGCACCACCACCTGCGTGCCCGACCCGGCCTGGAAGATGGACACGCGCTTGCCGCGCAGATCCTTGATGCCGTTCAGCTTGCCGCCCTTGGGCAGAACCAGGTGCATATGCTCGGGGAAGAGATTGGCGATCACCCGCAGCCGGTCGAACTTGCGGTCGAAGCGGCCGAGGCCGTTGAAGGCCTGATAGACGATGTCGGCGGCGGCGAGGCCCGATTCCATCTGCCCGCCCTGGACGCCGGTGACGTTCGCCACCGAGGCGTTGGTCGTCTGGGCGATCGCCACCAGACCCGGCACGCCGCAGGCACCGCCCTGATCGCAGGGTGTCGAGCCGGGCGGCGCCGAGATCGCGTTGGCGAGCAGACCGCCGATCGGGAAATACGTGCCGCCGGCGCCGCCGGTGCCGATGCGGAAGAACCGCATCTCCTGCGCGCTCGCGGCGCCGCCAAAGCCAAGCGAACCGGCCGCGGCAAGTGCCGACAGGCCGAAAGTGCGTCGAAACATCATGACCCTCCATCATCTTCGCCGCCGCCGCTGGCGGCAGGAATCTACAAACCTTGCCATGTTAGGCGCGCCGCGACCAAGGCAACCAGCGCTTTCGCGAAATCTGGTGACGTCCGCCGGCCGATGGCCGATCTTCGCGCCCCATGGTTCCAAGACAGGAAAGATCCAGCCGGTGACCGCCGCCAGCCTCGTCCATCCCGACAAGATCAGGGCCTATATGGAAACTGACTATTCGGTCGCGTGGGACGGAAGCCTCTTCGTGCTGCGGATCGACCGCGCCTCGGACCGATTGCGTGCGCTCTATGCGCAGACCGGTGCCGCGAGCGCCTTGTTCATCACCGCCTTCAATCCCGAGGGCAGGCTTGCCAGCGACGGCGCGAACGCGGAGGCCCATCGGCGCCTGCGCGAGGATCTCGCCGCCCTGCGCATCGCCTTCGCGGAGGGCGAAGGCGTGGGCACCGACACGGAGGAGTCCTGGCCGGCCGAAAAGAGCTTCCTCGCGCTCGGCGTCGACAAGGCGCGCGCCGAAGAGCTTGGTCGCCGCTACGGCCAGGATGCCGTGGTCTGGGCCGATGCCGACGGCGTGCCGAGGCTGCTGCTGCTGCGGTGATGCGGGGCGCCCGGGGCTCCGCGCGGGTGGGGTGGCCGGGCGTCCGTCATCCTGTCGTCCCGCCCACCAGCCGCTGCAGGACAGGCAGGATGTCGCGCTGCCAGGAAGCGCCGCCGAAAGACTGTTTCGCGAGCTTGCCGTCGACGAACACGTAGAAGCGCGGCGTCCCGTTCGCGATCCGGTACCGGTCGCGGATCGCCTTGAGATCCTCGGGCCAGGCCGGATCATGGCCCGTGTCCCTGAAATTGGGCATGTCGACTTCGCGCAGCGACACGCGCGCCAGCAGCGTGCGCGCTTCGTCGCCGACATTCCGCTTTTTCCACCAGATGCAGGACGGGCAGTTCCAGGCCCCGACATACAGGACGAAGACGGTTCCTGCGCGGGCCCGCTCGCGCACCTGCGACCGCTCTTCGCCGTCCGTGCCGAGCTTCGACAGCACGAGCGTCTTGATGCTGCGCTCCCGGCTATCGGTCTGCGGATACTCGATCGTTCCCTCGAAGCGGCCAGGCTCCGTCCAGGTGCCGACGACGATGCTGCGCGCGCCGGTCACCACTCGCAGCACGGGCGCGCCGCCTTCGCGCGCCAGCGTGGCGGTCCTGACCGGCGCCGGCGGCGTGCCCTCGAAACCCCAGCCGCTCGACAGACGCAACGACCCGTCCGGCGATCGCTGCGATGGCCGCGCGTCGCGCGATCCGCATGAATTTCCTCCGCTCCCGCACTCCCCGCGGTCAAGCTTGAAGCCGGCCCGAGGCCGCCGCCAGCGCCGCGTCGACCGCGATCGCGTTCACTGCGTCAGGCGGAACACGACCGGAACCAGGATGACGTCCTCGGTCGCCTGGCCCGCGCGTCTGGCCGGAACGAAGCGCCAGGCCCTGATCGCCTCCACCGCAGCCAGATCCAGCGCCGCCGTACCGCTGCTTTCGGCCAGACGGATGTCGCGCCCGACGCCGTCGGGCGAGACGACCACGCGCAGCAGCGCGCGGCCCTCGCGCTGGGCGCGCCGCGCCGCCAAGGGATAGACCGGCGCTGGATTGCCCGCGGCGGGCGCGGCCGCGCTGTCGCCCGGATCGGCTTGGCGACCGGGAGCGCCGATACCGGCGACGACCGCCTGCCCTTCCGGTCCGACCGTAGCGGCCGGCACCGGCCGGCTCGCGACGACGTCGCCAACCGGCGGGCGCGCGGCCATCGGACGCGGCTGGGCGGCAGGCGCCATACGCGTGTCGGCTGTCATACCCGGTGCCGCTACGCGCCCGGTTGCGGGTGAGGAGGGCGGCATCGTCGGCGATGACGGCGGCAGCGATGGGGGCGGCGGCGGCGGCGGCGGCGCAGGCGCGAGCGATGTCCGAAGCCCCTTCCGCATGTCCGAGCCGGCCACCGGAGCCATATCCGAAGGCACAGGCAAAGACGCGAACGGCCTCGCGCCCGGCATGCCGTCAGCCGCTGGCGGCGGCAGGATCGCAGGCTCCCGGTGCGCGACCGGCGGGGCGGGCTGGGGCGCGGCGATGGACAGCATCGCCACGCCGATCCGAGCGTCCACCACCGGCGAGGCCAGAACCGGCGCGAAGGCCTCCGGCGGCACGATGCGCGGCAGTCCGGGCAGAGGGCCGACATCCCCCTCGCCTGTTGGCAAGCCCGGCAGTTCCGGCGCCGCCACGGCACCGCGCGGCGGCGCCAGCGCAAGACCGTCCGCGGCCGCGAGTTCGACTGTCATGGGCGGCGCGAGCGGCGCATCGCCGCGACCCGCGAGAGCGATCAGCGCCGCGGCATGCAGCCCGGCGGACATGGCCAGCGCGACGGCCAGCGCGGCCCAGCGTCCGCGGCGTCGCCCGCCGCGGTCGCCATGGACCCAGCGGATCCGCGGGTCGGCGCGCAGCGCGGTCATGGTCGCTGCGCTCCCGCGCCGGTTTCCAGCGGCGCCCAGGGCGCGAGCAGCATCTGGTCGTCGACCCGCATGCGCACCGCACGGACGCCATAGGCGGCCGCGAGCACGACGTCGTCGAGCGCCGCCACCGGCGCGTCCCATGCCGCCAGGCGACCCTGCGCCAGTACAGCGACGCGATCGCAGAAGCGCGCCGCGAGGCCAAGGTCGTGCAGCACCGCGACGACGCAGGCTCCCTCGCCCGCGAGACGGCGCAGCAGCGCCATGACGGCCAGCTGGTGGCGCGCGTCGAGCGCGGCGCAGGGTTCGTCGAGCAGCAGGATCGGCGCCTCCACCGCCAGCGCTCGCGCCAGCAGCGCCAGGGCGCGTTCGCCGCCGGACAGCGTATCGATGCGGCGCGCGGCCAGCGCCGCGATCCCCACCGCCTCCAGCGCCGCGGCGACGGCGGCATCGTCGGCGGCCGTGCCGGCATCGCCATGCGGCAGTCGTCCGAGCGCAACGGCATCGGCTACGACGACGGGCCAGGCTGGTTCGGCCGCCTGCGGCAGGAAGGCCAGGCGACGCGCGCGCACCGCCGCCGACAGGTTCCGCAGGGGCTCGCCGCCGATTTCGATCTGGCCGGCGAAACCGGCGACCAGCCCGGCCGCGCAGCGCAGCAGCGCCGTCTTGCCCGCGCCGTTCGGCCCGACGATGCCCAGCACCTCGCCTTGGTGCGCACCGAGGGACACGCCATCGAGGATTGTCGCGGCTCCGGCCGCGAGCCGGACGTCGCGCCACGCGAGCGCGCTCATCGGGCCCCCCGCAGACGCAGCACCTGCCACAAGAAGAACGGCGCGCCCAGCAGCGCGGTGGCGACGCCGAGCTTCAGATCCTGCGCCGACGGCACGATGCGCACGGCCACGTCAGCCAACAGCAGCAGCGCGGCGCCGCCCGCGGCGCTCGCCGGCAACAGCCGGCGCGGATCGTGGCCGACCAGCGGGCGCAGCAGATGCGGCACGATGAGGCCGACGAAGCCGATGCTGCCGGCGACCGCGACGCAGGCGCCGACGCTGCACGCGGTGCCCGCAATCGCCAGCCAGCGCAACCGCGCAAGATCGATCCCGAGCGAGCGCGC
>JBIKXN010000215.1:0-6374 GCA_044355765.1 Alphaproteobacteria bacterium | reverse complement strand
GTGTCGACGTTGATCATCGCCAGCGGCGCGGCGACGCCCGTCAGCTTGTCGAATTTCTGCATGATCGGTCTCCCGGGGCTCAGCCCGCGCGCGGATCGGCGATGGTCCCGGAGATGGCGGAGGCGGCCGCCATCTCGGGGCTCATCAGATGGGTGCGGCCGCCGCGTCCCTGGCGACCCTCGAAATTGCGGTTGGAGGTCGAGCCGCAGCGCTCGCCCGGCTCCAGCCGGTCGGCGTTCATGGCGAGGCACATGGAGCAGCCCGGCTCGCGCCACTCGAAGCCGGCATCGCGGAACACCCGGTCGAGGCCCTCCTGCTCCGCCTGCTCCTTGACCAGGCCCGAGCCCGGCACGACCAGCGCCTGGACATGCGCGGCGACCTTGCGGCCGCGGGCGATGCCGGCGGCGGCGCGCAGATCCTCGATGCGGCCGTTGGTGCAGCTACCGATGAAGACCTTGTCGATGCGCACGTCGGTCAGCTTCGTGCCCGGGACGAGGCCCATATAGGCGAGCGACCTTTCGATCGCCGCGCGCCGCGCCGGATCGCTCTCGCGCGCCGGATCCGGGACGGCACCGGTGATCGGCGCCACGTCCTGCGGCGAGGTCCCCCAGGTGACATGCGGTACAAGGCTGGCGGCGTCGATCGCGATTTCCTTGTCGTAGACCGCGCCCGGGTCGCTGGGCAGCGACCGCCAATAGGCGAGCGCGGCTTCCCATTGCCCGGCCTTGGGCGCGTGGGGCCGCCCCTTCACATAGGCGTAGGTCGTCTCGTCGGGCGCGATCAGCCCGGCGCGCGCACCGGCCTCGATCGACATGTTGCAGACGGTCATGCGGCCTTCCATCGACAGGCCGCGTATCGCCGAGCCGGCATATTCGATGACGTGACCGGTGCCGCCGGCGGTGCCGATCCGCCCGATGATCGCCAGCACGATGTCTTTCGCCGTGACGCCGGCGGGCAGCGCGCCGTCGACGGTGATGCGCATGTTCTTCGCCGGTTTCTGGATCAGCGTCTGGGTGGCGAGAACGTGCTCGACTTCCGAGGTGCCGATGCCGAAGGCGAGCGCCCCGAAGGCGCCATGGGTCGAGGTATGGCTGTCGCCGCAGACGATCGTCATGCCGGGCAGGGTCATGCCCTGCTCGGGGCCGATGATGTGGACGATGCCCTGGCGCACGTCGTCCATCGCGTAGTAGGGCACGCCGAACTCGCGCACGTTCTGCTCCAGCGTCTCGACCTGGGTGCGGCTTTCGGGATCGGCGATGCCCTTGGACCGGTCGGTGGTCGGCACGTTGTGGTCGGCGACCGCGATCGTCAGGTCGGGCCGACGCACCTTGCGTCCCGTCGCACGGAGCCCCTCGAAGGCCTGCGGACTGGTCACCTCGTGGACGAGGTGGCGGTCGATGTAGATCAGGCAGGTTCCGTCGTCCTGGACATGGACCAGATGGGCGGCCCAGATCTTGTCGAACAGCGTGCGCGGCTTGGTCATGGTCGGCGCCTTCGGCAGCAGCGGTGGAAAACGGCCGGAGAATAGGGAAAGCCGTCCCGGATCACAATTTCGCGCTGCGGGGCATTTGCAATCGACGCGGCGCTCGCCCATAGAAGGGCCATGACCCGGCCCCTGGGACGCCTGCCGCCGCTCAACGCGCTGCGCGCCTTCGTGGCGGCGGCGCGCCATCTGAGCTTCGCGCGCGCCGCCGAGGAGCTGTTCGTGACGCCGGCCGCGGTCAGCCAGCAGGTCAAGCTGCTCGAGGACCATCTCGGGCGCGTGCTCTTCCGCCGCACCAACCGCAACCTGCTGCTGACCGACGAAGGCCAGGCGCTGCTGCCGGCGCTGGGCGAGGCCTTCGCGCTGATGCACCATGCGCTCGCGAGCCTCGAGACGCTCGACGAGACGGGCGTGCTCACCGTCTCGATGGCGCCCTCCTTCGCGGCGAAATGGCTGGTGCCGCGGCTCGAGAGCTTCCAGGCGCTGCATCCCGACATCGACGTGCGCGTCACCGCGTCGATGAATCTCGTGACCTTCGCCGACGACGGCGTCGACTGCGCGATCCGCTACGGGCTGGGCCAGTACCCGGGGCTGGTGGTCGAGAAGCTGCTGGACGAGAGCGTCGTCCCGGTCTGCGGCCCGGGCCTGCGCCGTGCTGGCACCGGCGATCCGGCGGACCTGTTGCGCGACATGACCCTGCTCCACGACGACAGCCCCGAGCAGGACGCCAGCTGCCCGACCTGGCGGATGTGGCTCAAGGCCGCGGGGATCGCCGGGATCGATGCCGCGCGGGGTCTGCATTTCAACCAGGCGAGCCTGGTGCTCGAGGCGGCGATCGCCGGACGCGGCGCCGCGCTGGCAAAGGCGCGGCTCGCCGACGACGATCTGCGCGCGGGGCGGCTGGTGCGGCTGTTCGACGTCAGCCAGCCCGTCGCCTTCGGCTATTACTTCGTCTGCCCGCCCGCCAAGGCGCCGCAGCGAAAGGTGGCGCTGTTCCGCGACTGGATCCTCGCCGAGGCGCAGGGCATCCGCGACGGCGACGCGGGCGAGCCCAAGAAAAACTAGCGGCTGGCGCAGAACTTCTGGCCTCGCGCGGTCCCTCTCCCCATCTAGGGTTCGGACAAGCAACAGGAGACACGCCATGTCGTCCGCCGGCGCCACAGGCTCCACGCCGTCCACCGAGACTGCCGGGCGCGGCATCGAACTGCTCGAACTCGGGCGCGCGATCCGCGTCCGCGATCCGGCGCGGCCAGGCTGGGCCGAGACGCTCTTCTCCTATCCCGGACTGCACGCGGTGCTGGTCCATCGCCTGGCCCATCGCCTGTGGGGTCTGGGCTGGAAGGGCCTCGCGCGCTTCGTGTCGCATGTCGGCCGTTTCGCGACTGGCATCGAGATCCATCCCGGCGCGAAGCTGGGGCGGCGCCTGTTCATCGACCACGGCATGGGCGTGGTGATCGGCGAGACCGCGACCGTGGGCGACGACGTCACCATCTATCACGGCGTCACGCTCGGCGGCCTGTCCGGCAAGCCGGGCAAGCGCCATCCGGACATCCTCGACGGCGCCACGATCGGCGCCGGTGCCCAGGTGCTGGGCCCGATCACGATCGGCGCCGGCGCCAAGGTCGGGGCCAACGCCGTCGTCGTGGCGGACGTGCCGGACGGCGCCACGGCGATCGGCATCCCGGCGCACCCCATAGCGCGCGGCGACGGCGGCGGCAGCGCCGGCTACGGCCTGCCGATCCGGCCCTGCGATCCGGTGGACGAGAAGATCGACGCGCTCAAAGCCGAACTGGACGCGCTGCGCGCCGAGCTCGCGGCGCTGCGCGCCGAGCGCTCGCCCTGAACCACGCGCTCAGGCGCGCCGCACGATCCGGCCGGCCCGCTCGCGCAGGCGCTGCATGACGACGTAGAGCGACGGGATCACGAAGATCCCGACCAACGTCGCGGCGAGCATGCCCGCGAAGACGGCGGTTCCGACGCCGCGGCGGCTCACGGCTCCGGCGCCGCTCGCGATCACCAGCGGCACCAGACCGAGGATGAAGGCGAAGCTGGTCATCATGACCGCACGGAACCGCAGCGCAGCGGCCTCGATGGCCGCCTCGGCGATCTGGCGACCGCGGCGGCGCTCCTCCATCGCGAACTCCACGATCAGGATCGCGTTCTTCGCCGCCAGCGCGATCAGGACGACGATCCCGATCTGCGCATAAAGATTGTTGTCGAGCCCGGCCAGGTTGAGGCCGACGAGCGCGCCGACCAGACCGATCGTCACCGACAGCAGGACCGCCACCGGCATCGTCCAGCTTTCGTAGAGCGCAACCAGGAACAGATAGGCGAAGAGCACGGCGAGGCCCAGCACCGCCGCGGTCTTCCCCGCGGCCTCCTTTTCCTGCAGCGCCGTGCCCGTCCACTCATGCGCATAGCCCGCCGGGAGGACCCGCGCCGACACCGCTTCCATGGCGGCGATCGCCGCGCCCGAGCTGTAGCCCGGGGCGGGTCCGCCGAGCAGCGTGATGCTGCGGCGATTGTTGTAGCGGGTGATGTATTGCGGCCCGAGCATCAGCTCGGCCTCGGCGACGGCGCGCAGCGGCACCATCTCGCCCGAGCGGCTGCGCACATGGATGCGGAAGATGTCCGGCACCTCGTCGCGATCCTCGGCCTCGCCCTGCAGCATGACCGACCATGTCCGGCCGAACATGTTGAAGTCGTTGACGTAGACGCCGCCGAGCACCGCCTGCATGGCTTGGAACGCGTCGGATACCGGCACGCCCAGGGACTGAAGCTTGTCGCGGTCGAGTTCCAGGCGCAACTGCGGCGCGGAGGCGGTGAAGGTCGAGAACACGCCGCGCAGATGCGGCGCCTGCGCCGCCGCGAACATCGCCGCGCGCACCACCGCCGCATGGTCCGCGACGTCACCGCCGGCGACGTCGGTGAGCTGGAACTCGAACCCGGACCCGGAACCCAGCCCCATGATCGGCGGCAGGTTCACTGGCATCACCAGGGCACCCGGCACGCGCGCGCCCATGCGGCGCACGGCCTCGATCGTCGCGGCCACCGACTGGTCCCTGTCCGGACGCGACCCGAAATCCTTCATCGCCACGATCATGAAGGCGGAGTTCGACAGCGCGAGCCCGTTGAAGAAGCTGAACCCCGGCACCGCGACGACCTGCGCGACTCCGGGCTGGGCGGCGACCATGGCCTCGACCTGTTCGACCAACTCGACCGTGCGGTTCGACGACGCGCCGTCGGGCAGCTGCAATTCGACGAAGAACGCGCCCTGGTCTTCCTCGGGCAGGAACCCGGACGGCGTCAGCTGGAAAAGCGCCCCGGTCCCCAGCCCGGCCGCGGCGACCGCGACCAGGGACAGCGCCGCGAGCCGGACCAGGCGGCGCACGACCGCGACATAGCCGTCGCGCGCGGTGTCGATCCCGCGCAGGATCCCGGCGATCGCGCGGTTGCGCGTCTGGCCGCGCCGCAGGATCAGCGCGCAGAGCGCGGGCGACAGCGTCAGCGCGCCGACCGCCGAGATCAGCATCGACACCGAGACGACCACGGCGAATTGCTGGAACAGCTGGCCGGTGATGCCGGGGATAAAGCCGACGGGCACGAAGACCGACAGCAGCACCAGCGTGATCGCGACGATCGGCGCGGTGATCTTGCCCATCGCGGCCTTGACGGCGTCGGGCACCGCGATCGCGGGATCGTGCTCCAGTTCGTGCTCGACCGCTTCGACGACGACGATGGCGTCGTCGACGACGATGCCGATGGCGAGGACGACGGCCAGCAGCGACACGGTGTTCGCGGTGAAGCCCAGCGCCAGCAGGACGGCGAAGGTCCCGACCAGCGCCACCGGCACGGCGAGCGTCGGGATCAGCGTCGCGCGCAGGCTGCCCAGGAAAAGAAACACGACCAGCACGACCAGCACGAAGGCCTCGGCCAGCGTGTGCAGCACCTCGGCGACGGTGTCGCTCACGAAGCGCGTCGAGTCGTAGAGCACGGTCTGCGCCACGTCCTCGGGGAAGCGCTGCGCCAGTCCGGCCAGCGTCTCGCGCACCGCAGCGGCGGTCGCGAGCGCGTTCGCACCGGGAGCCTGGTAGATCGCGATCGTCGCCGCCGGCTTGCCGTTCAGCCGCGAAGAGGAATCGCTGTTCCTGGCGCCGAGTTCGAGCCGCGCGACGTCCTTCAGGCGGACGAACGCGCCGTCGGCGGCGGCCCGCACGACGATGTTCTCGAACTCCTCGATCGTCGCCAGCCTGCCCCGGGTCTGGATCGACAGCTGGAACTGCTGGTCGTCGCCGATCGGCTGCGCGCCGATCCGTCCGACCGCGGCCTGGACGCTCTGGCTGCGGATCGCGGCGACCAGGTCGGCGGCGGTCAGACCGTAGGCGACCAGCCGATCGCCCCGCACCCAGACGCGCAGCGCGTAGTCGAGCGGGCCGAACAGATTCACGGACCCGACGCCGGGCACGCGCGCCAGCGCGTCGACGACGCTGATCGTCGCGTAGTTCGACAGGAACAGCGCGTCCTTCGAACCGCCGGGCGAATGCAGGACGACGGCCTGGAGCAGCGCGGAAGAGCGCTTCTGCACGTTGATGCCCGCGCGGACGACCTCCTCGGGCAGCTTGGCGCTGGCCAACTGGACGCGGTTGAGAACGTTGACCGCGTTGAGATCCGGGTTCGATCCGACCTCGAAGGTGACGGTCAGCGCGTAGCTGCCATCGTTGCCCGAGACGCTCTTCATGTAGAGCATCCGGTCGACGCCGTTGACCTGCGACTCGATCGGCTGGGCGACGGTCGCCTCGACGACCGACGCCGCAGCGCCGGGATAGGCGGTGGTGACGCTGACCTGCGGCGGCACGATGTCTGGGAACTGGGCGACCGGGATCGCCCGGAT
>JBIKXN010000214.1:0-6419 GCA_044355765.1 Alphaproteobacteria bacterium | reverse complement strand
CTTCGTCGCCCGCAACGCCCAGTTCCAGGCCTTCGCGCGCGCCGCCGCCGAGCAGGCGCTGGCGGTGGGCGGCGATCTGGCGCGCACCGGCGCCGCGGCGCTGCCGGATGGCGGCACGGTGGCCGAGCGTCTGACCGGCCTGATCGCCACCATCGGCGAGAACATGAGCCTGCGGCGCGCTGCGGCGCTGTCGGTGCCCGCCGGTGTCGTGACCAGCTACATCCACAACGCCGCCGCGCCCGGCCTGGGCAAGATCGGCGTCCTCGTCGCGCTCGAATCGACCGGCGACGCCGAAAAGCTCTCCGCCCTGGGCAAGCAGATCGCCATGCATGTGGCGGCAGCCAATCCCTCGGCGCTCGACATCGCCAGCGTCGACCCTGCGGCGCTGGACCGGGAGCGCGCGATCCTCTCCGAACAGGCCGCTGCGTCGGGCAAGCCGCCGCAGGTCGTCGAGAAGATGGTCGAGGGCAGGCTGCGCAAGTTCTACGAGGAGACGGTTCTGCTGGAGCAGGTCTACGTCGTCGACGGCGAAAGCCGGGTGAAGGACGTCGTCGCCGCGACGGCCAAGGAGATCGGCGCGCCGGTCCGGCTCGCCGGGTTCCTGCGCTATGCGCTGGGCGAGGGCGTCGAGAAGAAGCAGGACGACTTCGCGGCCGAAGTGGCCGCGCAGCTCAAGCGCGACTGAGCGGGGCCGCGGACCGATGGCCGCAGGCGCTCGATCAGAAGACGGCCCGCCGGTGCCCTCCGGCGACCTGCGCTACCGGCGCGTGCTGCTGAAGCTCTCGGGCGAGGCCCTGATGGGCAGCGGCGAGTACGGTCTCGATGCCGAGACCGTCGCGCGCGTCGCCGCCGAGATCGAGGCGGTGCGCGGCATGGGCGCGCAGGTCGCGGTCGTCATCGGCGGCGGCAACATCTTCCGCGGCGTGTCCGGCGCCGCCAAGGGCATGGAGCGCGCCACCGCGGACTACATGGGCATGCTCGCCACCGTGATCAACGCCCTGGCGATGCAGAACGCGCTGGAGCAGCGCGGCGTCGACACGCGCGTGCTGTCGGCGATCCCGATGTCGACCGTCTGCGAGCCCTATATCCGCCGCCGCGGCATCCGCCATCTCGAAAAGGGGCGGGTGGTCATCTTCGCGGCGGGTACCGGCAATCCGTTCTTCACCACCGACACGGCCGCCGCGCTGCGCGCCTCCGAGATGGGATGCGACGCCCTGCTGAAGGCGACCAAGGTCGATGGGGTCTACAGCGCCGACCCGAAGAAGGATCCGGCCGCGACGCGCTACGACCGGCTCGACTATCTCGAGGTCCTGGCACGGGATCTCGGGGTGATGGACGCGTCGGCCATCAGCCTCGCGCGCGAGAACCGGATCCCGATTCTGGTATTCTCGATCCACACACCGGGCGGATTCGCCGAGGTGATGCGGGGCCGCGGCCGTTGCACCATCGTGACGGACCGGTCCGCCGTCTGAGGCGCTCGGCGCCCCGGCGGCGACCGTCGTCGCGCCGGAGCAGGGCGCAGGCTGGAACCACGAGGGCGAGGAACGAACCATGTCGGCCAACGCGAATCTCGACGAAATCAAGCGGCGCATGAGCGGCGCGCTCGATCTCCTGAAGAAGGAGTTCTCGGGCCTGAGGACCGGTCGCGCCTCCGCGAACATGCTGGAGCCGATCCAGGTGGATGCCTATGGCAGCCACATGCCGCTCGCCCAGTGCGGGACGGTCAGCGTGCCCGAGCCGCGGATGCTGTCGGTCCAGGTCTGGGACCGCGGTCTGGTGAAGTCGGTGGAGAAGGCCATCCGCGAAGCCAATCTGGGGCTGAACCCGATGGTCGACGGCCAGCTGATCCGCGTGCCGATCCCGCCGCTGACCGAGGAGCGGCGCAAGGAACTGGCGAAGGTCGCGCATAAATACGCCGAGCAGGCGCGCGTGGCGGTCCGCAACGTGCGCCGCGACGGGATGGAGGCGCTCAAGGCGCTCGAGAAGGCGGGCAAGATCAACGAGGACGAGCAGCGCAAGCGCAGCACCGAGGTCCAGAAGGCCACCGACGACCACATCAAGAAGATCGACGACATGCTCGCGGCCAAGGAAAAAGACGTCGCGCATGTCTGATCCGCGCGACGCCGCGCCCGCCATGCCGGACACGCCTCCCGCGCCGCCGCCCCTGCACGTCGCCGTCATCATGGACGGCAACGGGCGCTGGGCGAAGCGGCGCGGGCTGCCGCGCGTCGCCGGGCACAGGCGCGGCGCGGAGTCGGTGCGCGCGGCGATCGAGGCGGCGGTCGAGCACGGCGTCCGCCATCTGACCCTGTTCGGCTTCTCGTCCGAGAACTGGCGCCGCCCATCGGACGAGATCGGCGATCTGATGGGATTGCTGCGGCATTACCTGCGTGCCGAACTCGCCGAACTGCATCGCAACGGGGTGCGCCTGCGGGTGGTCGGCGAGCGCGACCGCCTGCCGCCGGACATCGTCGCGATGATCGGCGCGGGCGAGGAGGCGACGCGGGCGAACGCGCGCCTCGAACTGACCATCGCGCTCAGCTATGGCGGGCGCGCCGAAATCGTCGCCGCGGCCCGCCGCATCGTCGACGACGTGCTCGCCGGACTGCTGCGGCGCGACGAGATCGACGAGGCCGCCTTCGGCGCGCGGCTCTGGACGGCCGGCACGCCCGATCCCGATCTGCTGATCCGCACCTCGGGCGAGAAGCGGATCAGCAATTTCCTGCTCTGGCAGTGCGCCTATACAGAATTCGTATTCGTCGACACGCTTTGGCCCGATTTCGGCAAGACCGAATTCGCCCAGGCGGTCGCGGAATTTCGCAGCCGTGAACGACGCTTCGGCGCCGCCGCCGTCTGAGCGCCCCGCACCGGGCGGCGGGTGGGCGCAGGGGCTGCGGGACCGCACCTTCTCCGGGCTGCTGATGGGCGTAGTCGCCTTCGCCGTGCTGCGGCAGGGCGACATCGCCTTCGCCACGCTGGTGGCGGCCGGGGCGGCGGTACTTGCCTGGGAGTGGGCGCGGCTCTGCTCCGGCGGCCGGTTCGGCGCCATCGGGATCGCGACCGGTGCCGTGTTCCTGGGCGCCGTGGCGCTGGCATTCGCGGATCGCGTCGATCTGGCGCTGGGCATCTGCTTCGCGGGTGCGGCCACGGTCGCCATCCTGGCCAGGACGCAAAGACGGGCGATCGGGCCCGCCTGGGCCGCTCTCGGCATCTTCTATCTCGGTCCTGCGCTGGTCGCGCTGATCTGGCTGCGCGGTCATGGCGAGGATGGCGAACGGCTTGTGCTCTGGCTGCTGGTCACGGTGGTGGTCACCGATACGGGGGCCTTCTTCGCTGGCCGCCTGATCGGTGGGCCGCGCCTGGCGCCGCGCATATCGCCCAAGAAGACCTGGGCCGGGCTTGGCGGCGCGGTGGCCGGAACCTGCCTGCTCGGCTTCGTCTATCGCGCCCTGGATCCTGGCGCGCCGTCCGGTCCGGTCCTGGCGCTGGCCGGTGCGGCGATCGCCTGCGTGGCGCAGCTGGGCGATCTTGCCGAATCCTGGGTGAAACGCCATTTCGGAGCCAAGGATTCGAGCCAGCTGATCCCCGGCCACGGGGGCTTGCTGGATCGCGTCGACGGGCTTGTGGCGGCGGCGATATTTCTCTCTGTTTTCCAGGTCGCTACGCAGGGTCGTTGGCTCGATTTCTCAGGATGAATCGAGCCCGGAGCGCCGTCCGCGCGACGATGGCCCGCCGCGCCGGGGGCCGGCGCGTCGCGCATGCAGCTAACCGCACGCGCCCTCGCCGGCCGTGCTAGATTGGATGGACAATGTTCGATCCCCTCGTCTCGTTCGCGGCCTATGCGGTCCCGTTCCTGCTGGTTCTGACGGCCCTCATCTTCGTGCATGAGCTCGGGCATTTCTGGGTGGCGCGCCGCGCCGGCGTGCGCGTCGAGACATTCTCCATCGGCTTCGGACGCGAAATATTCGGCTGGACGGATCGGCGCGGCACGCGCTGGAAGATCGGTTGGATGCCGCTCGGCGGCTACGTGAAGATGTTCGGCGACGCCGATGCCGCCAGCGCGCCCGATCACGAGCGCGGCGCCAGCATGTCCGAGGCCGAGCGGTCGGTCTCGTTCCACCACAAATCCCTGGGCTGGCGCGCGGCGATCGTGGCGGCCGGACCTGCCGCCAATTTCCTGTTCGCGATCCTCGTCTTCGCCGCGCTTTTCCTCGCCTATGGGCGCCCCGTGACGGCGCCGGTCGTCGGCTCGGTCGTGGAAGGGATGCCTGCCGACAAGGCCGGGATCCGCGCTGGGGACCGGATCGTCGCCATCAACGGTTCGGAGATCGATCGATTCGAGCAGATTCAAAGAGTTGTTCTGCTCAATCTTGACCAATCCCTCAAGGTCGAACTGGAGCGCGCGGGGGCTCGCCTGCAGGTGGATCTGCGTCCTGCGATCGTCGAGGAGGTCGACCGGCTTGGCAATGCGATGCGGCTCGCGCGGCTCGGCATCCGCTCGGCCGGACAGCGCGACGTCGAGGCGATCGCATCGCCGACGCGGGCGATCTGGCTCGCGATCGACGAGACCTGGACCCAGACCGTCGGCACGCTGCGCGCGGTCGGACAGATGATCGTCGGGCGTCGTGGGGCGGAGGAACTGAGCGGTCCGCTCGGCATCGCCAAGGTTTCCGGCGAGGCGGCGCAGGCTAGCTGGGCGACGCTGATCGCCCTGGCGGCGACGCTGTCGATCAGCCTCGGCCTCATCAATCTCTTTCCCATCCCGATCCTCGATGGCGGCCATCTCGTCTTCTACGCCATCGAGGCCGTGCGCGGCCGCCCGCTGGGCGCGCGGGCGCAGGAATACGGTTTCCGCGTCGGCCTCGTTCTGGTAGTCAGTTTGATGCTGTTCGCGACGTGGCAGGACCTCGTGCGGTTGCGGGTGGTGCAGTTTGTCGTGTCGCTGGTCGGTTGAAACGCCCTCCCAGGGGGCGACGGCCGGCGCGACGCAGGTGAAGGGGCGGATCTTGCGGTTGCTTTCGCGTTTGCGGACATGGGGAATGGCGGCGCTGCTGCTCGCCGCCTCGCTCGCCCTCCCGGCAGGAGCGAGCATCGCCCAGACGATCACCGACATCCGCGTCGAGGGGACGCAGCGCATCGATCCGGCGACGGTGCGGTCCTACCTGATGGTGAAGCCCGGCGACGATTTCGACGCCGACCGGCTCGACCGCGCGCTGAAGGCGCTGTTCGCCACGGGGCTGTTCTCGAGCGCCACGATCGATCGCGAGGGCAGCGTCCTGATCGCGCGCGTGGTCGAGAACCCGATCGTCAATCGCATCCAGTTCGAGGGCAACCGGCGTGTCAGCGACGACATCCTGAACCAGGAGGTCCAGCTGCGCGCCCGCCAGGTCTTCACCCGGACGAAGGCCCAGGCCGACGCCAAGCGCATCCTTGACGTCTACAGGCGCTCGGGCCGCTTCGCCGCCAGCGTCGAGCCGAAGATCATCGAATTGCCGCAGAACCGCGTCGACGTCGCCTTCGAGATCGTCGAGGGCGATGTGACCGCGGTGCGCAAGATCGCCTTCGTCGGCAACCAGCGCTTCTCGGAAGGGCGGCTGCGCGACGCGATCAACACGAAGGAAAGCCGCTGGTTCCGCTTTCTGTCGACCTCCGACACCTATGATCCCGATCGCATCTCCTTCGATCGGGAGTTGCTCCGCAAGTTCTATCTGTCCCAGGGCTACGCCGATTTCCGCGTCGTCTCGGCGGTCGCCGAGCTGACGCCCGACCGCGAAGCGTTCTTCGTGACCTTCACGATCGAGGAAGGCGAGCGCTACAAGTTCGGCAAGATAGACGTCTCGTCGCAACTGCGCGATCTCAAGCCCGAGCAGATCCGCGACTCGATCGGCACGATGGCCGACGATTGGTACGACGCCGACCAGGTCGACGAGTCGATCCAGCGCATCACCGACCGCGTCGGTTCGTTGGGCTATGCCTTCGTCGATGTCCGCCCGCGCGTGACGCGCGATCGCGAGCAGCGCACCGTGTCGATCATCTACGAGATCCAGGAAGGTCCGCGCGTCTACGTCGATCGCATCAATATCGCGGGCAATGTGCGCACGCTCGATCGCGTGGTGCGGCGCGAAATGCGCATCGCCGAGGGCGACGCCTTCAACACGGCGAAGCTCCGCCGCTCGCGCCAGCGCCTGCGCAGCCTCGGCTTCTTCGAGAAGGCCGACGTCGCGAACGTGCCCGGCGA
The DNA here is from genome assembly GCA_044355765.1 of Alphaproteobacteria bacterium. Lineage (GTDB taxonomy): Bacteria > Pseudomonadota > Alphaproteobacteria > CACIAM-22H2 > CACIAM-22H2 > CAIOSQ01. The sequence goes on along the minus strand of JBIKXN010000214.1, from coordinate 181 downwards.
GTCGCCGGACCGCACCGTCATCAATGTCGACGTCCAGGAACGCTCGACCGGAGACATCACCTTCGGCTTCGGCTTCTCGACCACCGACGGCCCGCTGGCCGACATCCGCATCCGCGAGCGCAATCTGCTCGGTCGCGGCCAGGACATCACGGTCGGCTTCACGGTCTCCGGTCGGCGCCAG